>JBJKPQ010000146.1:0-38601 GCA_046706305.1 Bacteroidales bacterium | reverse complement strand
GAACAAATCAGTTCGGGCGGGCCCGCTGTTTATGGTGTTTAATCTTTTTGTACAGCCTCTTTTTTTTTACCTTTACAATACTAATTCATCATTTTAAGATATGAATACCGGAGAATTTAAAAAGCTTGTTGCCGAAGGTATTCCGGATGTTTTGCCCGGCCCCGGAGTTTATGACCCTAATCTTAATCATGCTCCAAAACGTAAGGACATCCTTACGGAAGAGGAAAAAAAACTTGCTCTGAAAAATGCCTTGCGTTATTTTCCGGAGAAGTTCCATACGATACTGGCTGAGGAGTTTGCCTCGGAACTGGCTGAGTACGGAAGGATATACATGTATCGTTTCAGGCCGCAGTATGAGATACGGGCCCGTCATATTGATGATTTCCCGTATCGGTCGAAGCACGCCGCAGCCATCATGCTCATGATTTCCAATAACCTCGATCGCGCTGTGGCGCAGCATCCCGAAGAACTCATAACTTATGGAGGCAATGGTGCTGTTTTTCAAAACTGGGCCCAATACAGGCTGGCAATGAAATATCTCTCCGAGATGACCGATGAACAGACTCTTGTAATGTATTCCGGACATCCGCTGGGGCTCTTTCCTTCTGATAAAAACTCTCCCCGTGTTGTTGTTACAAACGGAATGGTAATCCCGAATTATTCTTCAAAGGATCACTGGGAGAAATTCAACGCACTGGGTGTATCACAGTACGGCCAGATGACTGCCGGTTCTTATATGTATATAGGCCCGCAGGGAATTGTGCATGGAACCACTATTACAATCCTGAACGCCTGTCGTAAGACAGGTGGTGATGATAAAGGATTGAAAAGCCGCCTGTATGTATCATCGGGTTTAGGAGGTATGTCCGGTGCACAGCCTAAGGCTGCACGTATAGCAGGGGTGATTTCTGTTATTGCTGAAGTGAATCCAAAGGCAACACATACCCGGCATATACAGGGCTGGGTCGATGAGGTCTTTTCAGATATGGACAGCCTTGTTGCCAGGATAAGGCAGGCAAGGTCTTCTTCGGAAGTAATATCATTGGCCTGGCAGGGCAATGTGGTGGACCTGTGGGAAAGGCTGGCCGACGAGGATATTTATATTGACCTTGGATCGGACCAGACTTCACTTCATAATCCCTGGGCGGGTGGATATTATCCTGCCGGACTAGGCTTTGAAGAAGCTAACAGGATGATGGCGGAAAATCCGGATGGCTTCAGGGAAGCCGTGAAAAAATCACTTGTACGGCAGGTAGCCGCCATAAACAGGCATACTTCAAGGGGAACCTACTTCTTCGATTATGGCAATGCCTTTCTCCTGGAGGCATCGAGGGCAGGAGCCGATATTATGAGATCTGACGGTAGTTTCAGGTATCCGTCTTATGTACAGGATATCATGGGGCCCATGTGTTTCGATTACGGGTTTGGACCTTTTCGCTGGGTTTGCTGTTCAAACGACCCGGGCGACCTCGCAGTAACAGATGAAATAGCCACTGAAACACTGACGGAATTAATGGTAAAAGCACCGGATGAGATAAGGCAACAGATGGCGGACAATGTACACTGGATAAGAGAAGCTGCAGAAAACAGGCTTGTTGTCGGATCGCAGGCAAGAATCCTGTATGCCGATGCCGAGGGCAGGATGCTTATAGCAGCTGCATTCAACAGGGCAATAAGGGAAGGCAGGATATCCGCACCTGTTGTTATTGGCAGGGACCACCATGATGTATCAGGTACTGATTCTCCTTTCAGGGAGACTTCAAATATCTATGACGGGTCCCGTTTCACGGCAGATATGGCAGTACAAAATGTCATAGGTGATTCATTTCGCGGAGCTACATGGGTGTCGTTACATAACGGTGGCGGTGTCGGATGGGGTGAAGTGATAAATGGTGGCTTCGGTATGGTACTTGACGGAACTGACGATACAGACAGGAAACTTAAGATGATGCTATACTGGGACGTTAATAACGGCATTGCAAGGAGAAGCTGGGCAAGGAATAACGGAGCATTATTTACCATAAAAAGAGAAATGGATCGTAACCCGGCTTTAAAGGTTACACTTCCTCATTTGGCTGATAATAACCTTATTGAAAAGGTGGTAAAGGATGCCTGGAACAAATGAAGCAGTAATCTCCGTATTTTCCCGTTTCCTCCTAAAATTCACCGGAGGCCAGCATTACCAGCATACACCCGTTAACTATTTCTATTCCGCGTTTGACAGCAAGCCCGGCAAGCTCCGGATTGGCTGTGCCGGGATTGAATATTATTCTCTCAGGATCTAATGAGAATATGAGGTCGTAGAAGTCGGGCTGGTGCTTTGCATTCATATAAAGGGTAACTGTATGAACCTTTGTAATATCGGGAGGTACGGATTTAGTTATAATCGATCCGCATACTTCGCTTTCCCTTCTGCCAACAGCTATAAGTGGAATGTTTTTTCTTTGTAGTGAAATAATTGCCCTGTATGAGTACCTCTCTGTATTGTCGCTGGCTCCCAGTACAAGTGTTAATTTATCCGATGTCATATATCAAGAATAGTACTGTTATCCTGCAAGAAGGGCTACAGCAAGTGCTACAACACCTTCTTCTCTTCCGGTGAAGCCCAGTTTCTCAGTCGTTGTAGCTTTTACCGATACATTGCCGGGTTCGGTTTCCATGATGGCAGACAGTGTCTCACTCATCAGGCTTTTATATTGGGCTATTTTAGGCTTTTCCAGGCATATGGTACAATCAATGTTGACGATTGTGAAGCCCTTTTCCTTAACAAGGTCATATGATCTTTTAAGCAGAATTTTACTGTCTATGTTTTTGAATTCAACACTGGTGTCTGGGAAGTAAAAACCGATGTCATTTAATCCCGCTGCCCCCAGTATTGCATCACATATGGCATGAATTAGGACATCCCCGTCAGAATGAGCCACGCAACCTTTCTCTGAGGGTATGTTTATACCGCCAAGCCATAACCGCAATCCTTTTTCGAGCCTGTGAAAATCAATGCCCTGGCCTATCCTGATATTCATCCTTTAGATTTACCTGCGTTTCTCAGAGAGTTGAAATCAAATGATAATGAGAATCTTAAAGTACGAGCCAGCGGGTGGTTGGAAGTCATAGGCATCAGGTAGGAAAAATCGAGGGTAAACACTTTTAGCCTGAAACCTGCACCTGCAGTGAAGTATTTCCTGTTGCCCTTGGTCTCATTTTCATGGAAGTACCCGCCTCTTATTGCAAACTGGTTATTATACCAGTATTCTATACCATAGGAATAGGTAATCTCGTGAAGCTCTTCCTTAAATCCTCCGGGAGCATCCGCAAACGACTGGAATATGGCAACGGGGACGGCAACATTAGGGTCCTTACCTGCTATAATCTGTCTTGTGGAATCATAAACAGGGGGTGTTGGAACAAGCAGTTTATTTAGATCAATAGTGGCAGTAATTTTATTATACTCATCGAGTTTTATGGTTGCCGCCGTGCCAAGCCTCATGTTCATGGGTATAAAATCAGATGTCTGTGCATCCGAATAGCTCATTTTTGAGCCTATATTGGTAAATGCAAGACCAAAAGCAAGTTCCCCGTCTTTGTCGAAGAAGGTCATGTCTTTATGATAGTAGCCAGAGATGTCGGCAGCAAAGGAAGTACCTGCTTTCGTTGCCAGACCGCCGGCATATGAGCCTCCGGTAAGATTGGAGTAAATAAATCTGAAGGCTATCCCTCCCGAGAGATGCTCATTGAATAACCTGGAGTATCCTGCATCTATGGCAAATTCATTTGGTTTAAATGTCCTTTCTAGGTTACCAAAATCATCAGTAAAAGGAACATCACCAAGAGAAGAATATATAAGGCTTGCGCTTAGTACCTGCCTGGTGTCAATACGCTTATATCCGCTCAGATATGCGATATTAATGTCAGGAACAAGGTTCCTCAGCCATGGTGAATATGAAAGTCCTACCCCGCTTTCTCCGTCAATAAAGGCAAATTTTGCCGGGTTCCAATGCATACTGTATACATCGGGTGAGGTTGCAACACCTGCATCACCCATGCCCCCTGCCCGTGAATCGGGAGCTATGGTCAGAAACGGGACAACTGTCTGTATTGCATTAAGCTGATCACTGCCTGACTGAGAATAGATAATGGAATTACATGACAAAAATGCCAGTAGTAAAAGTGTTATTACGCTCTTTTTCATCCTAGTTTTATTGTTAATAATCTGACGGAGCAACCGGACCGTGCTTATCAGGCTTCTCTTTCGTCGTTGGTGTCCTTATGCGATTTTACAAATATAATAACAATTTTTAACCATTAATATTGTGTCGTGTTTACAAAATGATCATGCGTCCAGATACCCTTGCAGTTTCACCATCCTCTGTGGTAACACTTACAACATATAGGTAGATACCTACTGCCACCCTCCGGCCACCATCGTCACTACCGTCCCATACAACGGGAGGAAGGTTGTAGCCTGAAGAAGGAACGGAGGTTCTTAATATTTTTATCACCTTTCCGCCAAGATTATAAATCGTTATTACGATATCGAGACTGGAGCCTGACCTGTTGTGCTCGGCGGTGATACTTGTCTGGTCAAAGAAGGGATTAGGGTAGTTTAAAAGGTTCTTAAGGACAAACCTGTTGGCAGGCTCAACAACAAAGAGTATTGATTTCTTCGATGAATTATTGAAATTATCCCATGCTTTCAGCGTCAGTTTGTGTTGCCCTTCACTCAAACCAGAAAAATTATATACTACTTTCCCGCTGGTGTAGTTATTGAACTCATTTTCAAAGTTGTTGTTAAGAACCACTGTGCTTGCCGGATCGTCGTCGAGCCAGGCAGTGATGTCATGGCCTATGCCCGAACCTGTTGCATTTATTCCCCCGCTGTCGCTAATAATTGCCAGTAATTCAGGTTTGTTGTCGGTTATGCCTCCCGACCTGAAAAGGGTGTCATTCAAATAAAGCCTTATGTCAGGGCCAATAGTATCTTCACCGGGGTTGCCTGCAAAGCCTCCCACAATGATCTTACTGAACTCTCCGTTCATATCCTCTTTATCATCGGAAGCATAATAACTTATCTTGCCGTTTCCAAATGAGTAGTCGATATCTCTCGGGACAATGAAGGTAAAGCTGAATCTGCCGTTCTCAGCCTTGGTTTTTCCGCTGAACACAATGTTGTTCCTCACAAAGAAATCCATTACCATACCTCCGTCATTTGCCAGTGTGCAGACACTGGTCTCTTTATCGAAGACAACAGGAGACACGGTTCCCGAGAAATTCTCTTTCATTTTGCCATCAGGGCTTTCTATGTGCCCGCTGACAGTAACAACGGAAAGGGCTTTGAGAGTGTCAATATCAGCATTTACCGAAATACCGTTTACCGAGTCTGTTACTACTTTCCCATGCCAGGGATAGGCAAGTTTTAAGGCAGGA
This sequence comes from Bacteroidales bacterium, assembly GCA_046706305.1. Lineage (GTDB taxonomy): Bacteria > Bacteroidota > Bacteroidia > Bacteroidales > VadinHA17 > LD21. Next base: position 33,177 of record JBJKPQ010000146.1, on the reverse strand, counting down.
TCGCCAAGCAGGGTAAAATTTCTTTTGTTTGAACCGTTTCCGGAGCTGTTTTTTGCAAGTCTTATAATATCCCCGAAACCCATGGTGTTTCCATCGCTGTCGCGCTTAAAGGCATAGTTGAAAATATTTTTATTCAGGATATGGTTGGGGGCGGAGTAAACAAGGCGAGTTGTAGACATAAGAGCAACGGCACCACCGTTTTTTCTCAGCAGTACCATCTCTCCTGCTGATGTTTTTCCCGTCATCTCCCTTGTAGCTACATTGAGTTCTATATCATCAAACCTGCTGAACTCACAGGTTGCCGTAATGAACAGCGGGAGCCTGTCTGCATTATTCCATGAGTTTATATCTTCAATCCTTACAATTCTTTCTGCTGCCAGACCGGTTTCGCTTCCATGTCCCACATAATTAAAAATAAGGCATCCGGCATTAATCCGGTCGTTGATGGCTTTGTTCACTTCCGGATACGAATCACCGCTGACTGATGAGGACTGTCTGAAAGCATCCAGATATATCTTTTCAATGTTGAATTCAGGATTATCTGACTCAAGGCCGGAGGCAAGATCCTCCGCATCTATCATGTGAGTGTTGCCATCCTCATCGTCGGCGGTAAGGCATATCATGTTTCTCCAGTCTCCCATGCCTGATTTAGCGAGATAGCTTTTTATTTTGTCAAGCTGGATTCCTGCCTGTACAGTATCGGAAACAGGAAGCCGGCCTATGCCTATGTCAAGAGTTCCTTCTGCCTCTCCTTCACCGTCTTCAAGTAAACCATAGAAATCGTCAGAAGTAAAGGAAGATACAACCACAGTGGAGTTCTGAGACTGATAAGTAGGTATGAAATTAGGGTTTGCCGGAGGTAATGTCCTGTTTTCGTACGATCCGTCACCGAAAAGGATAAGATATTTTAACGGATGGGAAGATCCTTTCTGCTTAAGGTATTTCATCCTTACAAAGTTCCTGATGGCTGCTATGTCGGGTATACCGCCGGAAAATTCGTTATAAATCTCATTTAGCGGAACAACAAGGGAAACGAGTCCGTTGTTCTGTTGATGAATTGTTGCAAGCTTGTCTGCATAAGACCTGAAAAGAGGGTGAGTAATTATTATCATGTCGGCGGCCGGAGAACCGTGCAGGTCCTGGTTTTCCATCATATCACTCTTTATATCGGGCTCCGCGGCACTTCCTCCCGTAAAGACAAGGGATGTTTTCAGAGAATCGGTAGCCGAGCTGAAGGTAATGTTGTCGCCACTCGTATTATAGTCTATTATTTTAACATTGAAAGGATCAGATACATCCCATATCACCGGAGCGGATACATCGCTCCTTATGGAGAAGCTTGTCACTCTGCCTGGTGCAACACTTTTATAATCGCTGAACTGCCAGGCACCACCGTGGAATATATTAGTTCGTCTGCCCTGCAACCTTAGGTAATCGAGCCACCCCTTTGCACCAGCTTCTCCGTTATTAAAGAATTCCAGGCTGTAGGAAGGGGAGGAGGAGGCGGGTGTGATGGTCCCTGCCGAGTCTGTAATAAGGGCCTGTGTACCCAGGTTATCAAAAAGGTTCAGACCGTTTACCTGCAGACTCTTCTTAAGATTCCCGCCCTCAAAGAGTCTGAACTGTGTTGGTACGGAAGCCCTGGCAACCACCCTCAGATCATATCTGATCCCCTCTGAGGCTACAATATCGGTAAATCCGGGGTCTATGATTACATCGCTCGCCCATGACAGGGGCTGATACCATTCCCGGCCCGATTTAATAATATTTTCATTATCCACCTCATGAGAAAACAGTATATCGGATTCCGATGAGACATAACCGGTATTTCCCTGTGGAGTCGCTTCCGTCTCAGTCAATTTCCCGGGGGCAGTGCCTGATGTCAGGAAATAAAATGCCGTGTCGGAATAATTATGATGCTGAAAATCGTATTCCCCGTTCCTGTATACCCACCGGTCGGTTCCCTGTGCGTAAAAAAGGATGTAATCACCATCATTAAAAACACCATCACTGCCTTTTGATATGTAAATAGCCAGTTCCCTGAGATCATCGGGTGCATCATTCCCGCAATAATAGGAAAGCTGTCCTGTGTTGTTGCCAAAAATTCTTGGGTACTGAGGATTCTCAAGCCCAAGGCTTTTCAGACGGGCATAATCAATCCGGTAAACCCCACCGGTTGTCACAGCTATTCTGAACCATTTGCCACTTGTCAGAACAGAATTTGCAGCATAGTTGTCTGAAGCAGCTTTACCAGGAAAAAAGCTGGTTATAAGAAGAAACAGAGAGGAAGCTAATATTTGGATTTTCGCTTTCATTATTCCCGACAAAGATATGAATGTGATTAATCTTTGCTAACCGGTTGCCTTTTTTTATATGATTTCCGGGAAGATAATAATAACGTTCCGTAATACGTTAATATTGCTGCAGGTCATCACGCTAAATTTGCTTAATTTGTAAGATATATCAGGATACCGGAAACATATTTTGGTAATTTAAGTTTTTTACCCGATCGTGATACTGAGTAATGAAAAGGCTGATCTGTAAAATAATCCTTTTTGTGTTTTTAATACCCGGAAGTTGTTTCGGCCAGGATACTGATATCGGCCCCGGCTACCAGACCATGCTTATAAATAATCCTGCTTTTGCAGGCAGCGACGGGGAAGGTGCACTCAGGATGTCGTATTATAACTTTTACCCGGGGAATGGATATAATCTCCATTCACTTTACCTGACATACGATTCCTATTTCTCAGGTTTGCATGGAGGAGCATCTTTTTACCTGACCGATGATTACCTGGGTGGTATAATAAATGATATCAGGGGTGGCCTTTCGTATGCTTATTATCTTCAGGCAGGAAGGGAATTGTATATAAATGCGGGGCTTACAGCTGCCGTATTTCACAGGGGGTATAATTTCGGGGGAGCGGTGCTGCCCGACCAGATAGACCCTTTGGGTGGTGTAATATATACTTCTGCCGACAACCTTGGATATACAGGAAGGACAGCTTTGGATATCGGTACGGGTATTCTTTTTATGTACAGGAATTATTCCGGGGGGATATCTGTCGACCATCTTGCCCAACCCGACCTTACAGGTCAGGGCCAGCCATGGGAAAAGCTGGCAAGGAGATTGCTTGTGCATATCTCGGGTGACATCGGTACAGGGAAGAAAAACGCAATGAAAGTAAGCCCGGTGTTGATTTTTTCACTGCAGGGCAGTGCAGTTGCAGGCGTGGCCGGAGCATCTATTGAAACCGCACATTTCAGCTTTAGCATGGCAGGAATGGAAGACTACGGACATAACCTGAATCTGCAAAGCGGTTTTTCATTAACTGCGGGCGGAGTTACAATATATTATAACTACAGATTTAATATTGTAAGAGGTAATGAAATGATACCATTATCGCTTATGCATCAGACAGGGCTTGCATTTAGTTTAAACAAAGTTGAAAAAAGAAATAATATCAAAACAATAAATTTTCCTAAATTGTAGTTATATTTGGTGAGTCAAAAAAGATATTTAGTAAAAATTATTATATTTGGGTGTTCATAAAAGCCATAAAACTAAAGGAGTTATGTACAAATTCAGAGCCTTACCTATAGTCTTGATATCCGTAATTTTACTCTCAACATCATGTATCTTTAAGAAAAAAGGTTCAGATGTTTCGACGGCCACAGGTTGGAAATACAATGATCCTGAGAACGGTGGATTTGAAGTAACAATGGGAGCTGAACAAAAAACAGGCCCCGGGCTTGTTCTTATCGAAGGCGGAAGATTTACAATGGGCCAGGTATCACAGGATGTGCTGTATGACTGGAACAATACTCCCAGGACTGTCACAGTATCGTCGTTCTATATGGATGAAACAGAGGTAAAGAATGTTGATTACAGGGAATACCTTTACTGGCTGAGGAGAGTTTATAAGGACTATCCTGAAGTATACAGGCGCGCTTTGCCCGATACACTTGTATGGAGAAGCCCCATGGGTTTCAACGATCCCTATGTTCAGTATTATTTCAGGCATCCTTCATATAATGATTATCCTGTTGTGGGTGTTAGCTGGGTTAAGGCAAATGATTTTTGTCTCTGGCGTACCGACAGGGTTAATGAACAGATACTTATTGATGAAGGAGAGCTTAATCCGGATCCTAACCAGGTAGATGAAAAAAGCTTCAATACTGAAGCATACCTGGCAGGCCTCTATGAAGGTGTTGTAAATCAGCTCAGGGAAAGCCGTAATCCAAACCAGACTGAACGGAGGACCAATTTTGAAGATGGTATACTCCTTCCGAACTACAGGCTTCCAACAGAAGCAGAATGGGAATTTGCAGCTTTTGCACTCAGGGGGAACACGTATGAAGAGCGTATATATGAAAGAAGAATATACCCGTGGGACGGACATAATGTGAGAAATTCATCAAAGAAGAACCGCGGAGATATGATGGCTAACTTCGTTCGCGGCAGAGGTGACATGATGGGTGTTGCCGGCAGCCTGAACGATGACGGAAGTATAACAGTTGATGTTAAGTCGTACTGGCCCAATGACTATGGTCTTTATTGCATGGCAGGTAATGTGAATGAGTGGGTTGAGGATGTTTACAGGCCTCTTACTGCGGAAGTAGTTGATGAATTCAATCCTTTCAGGGGAAACGTCTATACAGATATAAGGAGAGATGCCAACGGACAGGTTGTGGGGAAGGATAAGCTAGGAAGACTCTATATAGATACTGTGAAGGATGTGGATGTAGCCAACAGGTTCAATTATCAGAAAGGTGACTACAGGAATTACCGCGATGGCGACCTTCAGTCTTCACTCTCAACAGGGGCAGACTGGACCACCGATGACGGTAAATCAGGTTCATCAAGGATGTATGCGCAGGATTCCACACCGGGAAGTTCTGATTATGTAACCCTTATCAATGATAATTCACGGGTTTACAAAGGTGGATCCTGGAAAGACAGAGCCTACTGGCTGAGTCCTGCTACACGCAGGTTCCTCGACCAGGATGCTTCACGCGATGATATTGGTTTCAGATGTGCTATGATCAGAGTAGGTAGCCCATCCGGATTATAGTAAAAGGTGTTCATTGAAAATACTGAAGGCTGTCTTAAAAGTTATTTTTAACCGCAAAGTCCGCTGAGCAGGTGCTGGGAACGCAAGGTGTCATTTATGATACTCAAGTCTTTGCGGGCTCTGTGTGATGCTTTTGAGTGCTCTGCGATCAAAATGTTTATCTTTTGAGGCAGCTTTTTCTTTTTTTTATATCATGAAAACAGAACAGCTATACGACCTATTCAGACAATCCACAGGTATTGCAACTGATTCAAGGACAGTAAAGAAAGGCAGTCTTTTCTTTTCTCTCTGGGGCTCAACATACAACGGTAACAAATTTGCTGCCGAAGCATTGGACAAGGGGGCTTCATGGGCTGTGATTGATGACCCCATGTTTGAAACAGATAAAACAATTCTGGTTGACGATTGTCTTCTGGAATTGCAGGCCCTTGCCACATGGTACAGGATGCAGCTGGGTATTCCTGTTCTGGCCATCACCGGGACAAACGGGAAGACAACAACGAAAGAACTTATTGCTGCAGTACTATCCAGGAAATACAAAACACATTTTACCAGAGGTAATCTTAATAACCATATCGGTGTACCCCTTACTATACTGGCTGCTCCGCCGGACACCGGTTTTATGATTGTAGAGATGGGGGCCAGTCATATTGGTGAAATACGCAACCTCTGCCTCATAGCCAGACCCGACTATGGATTAATAACAAATATCGGGACGGCTCATATTGAAGGATTCGGCTCTAATGAAGGAGTGATAAAGGCTAAGACGGAGCTGTATGAATACCTGAGGAAAGTAAACGGAGTAGCTCTCTATAACGACCAGAACCCGTTGCTGACAGAGAAAATATTTAAAAACGTGCTCAGGGCTGTTCCATATTCCGATCCGGATGGCGTTGAACTTAAGGTGGAGCTGCTGCCTTCTGATCTGAACCTGGAGCTTTCGGTAAATCATCACCATAAAAGCTATATCCTTAAAACAAATCTTTTTGGTAATTTCAATATTGAAAACGTTAAGGCTGCCATTGCTGCCGGCCTGTTCTTTGAGGTACCTCCCGAGGATATTATAAAGGCTGTGGAGAATTATAAACCTGAGAACAACAGGTCGCAGGTAAATAAAACAAGGACAAATACTCTTATATGCGATTCGTATAATGCTAATCCAAGCAGTATGAATGCAGCTCTTGAGTCTTTTTCTTCCCTGATGGCCGAACGTAAGATGATTATCCTTGGAGATATGCTGGAGCTGGGCGACAGGGCAGAGGAAGAGCACAGTAAACTTCTTGATACTCTTGGGAATTGCAGCGCAGAGAGTATCCTTCTAGTGGGGCCTATATTCAGCAAGGTATCTGAAAGAGCGGGATACCGGTCGTTCAGGGATGTGGAGATGCTGAAGGAATTCCTGAAGAAAGAACAGCTGACGGGCTATACAGTATTCATAAAAGGTTCTCGAGGAATAGGCCTTGAAAAGATATATGATCTAATATGATCACTCAGGTTCAGCGGGGTTTTTTCCGGTTCTGAAACTGACATTGATCAAAAGGACTTCAGACCTGCTTCCCGACCTTACCCGGGGTCCCCATAGTCCGTATCCTGACGACACTATAAAATGTGTATTGCCTTTTTTAAGGTAACCGTAACTTAATTCGTAAACAGCTCTGGTAATGTAGTTCAACGGCCACATCTGACCGTTATGGGTGTGCCCAGATAACTGCAGATCAGCACCTTCTGATGCAACTTCATCAAGGTGAAAAGGCTGATGATCGAGAACTATAACCGGTTTTGATGTATCTGTCTTTGCCATTAGGTCCTTAAGTGCCATCCGGTCTTTTCCGTAATATCTCCTAGAATCCCTGTCGAGTCTGCCAATTACCTGAATACCACCATCAAGTGTTACTACTTCATCTTTTAGCAGCCGGATGCCTTTGCTTTCAATATATGGAATAGTACGACCGGCACCCCCTATAAACTCATGATTGCCTGTGATCGCATAGAGGCCGTCATCACAATGAGGACAGCTAAAGTACTGTAGCAAGTCACCCCTCAGCACGGGACCTATCTCCCCATCGACTATATCGCCCAGTAAAAAAACAACATCAGGATGTAAATCCTCCAGCATTGCAGATAATTTCCTGATGCTTCTTTTCCTGATTACGCTGCCAAGATGAATGTCAGACGCTGCAGCTATTCGTAATGTTTTTATGTCACCGGCAGATTTGTTTATTGTGATATCATATTCCTTGACTACAGGAAGAACGGCATTTATAAAACCACCTCCTATCATTATCACCGAAAGAATTACCGTTATAAAGAATGACCACTTCCGGTAAAGAGGTATGCTCTGTGCATTGAGGATACCTGGTATTTTGAGAACCAGGAGTATTATGTCAGAAAGAAGGAAAAACAGGAATCCGTACAACATGAATGCCAGCCAGAAGCCACCGGCAATGTTGAGTATGTCTGTTATGACCGAGGAATGCCTTGATTCCAGGATTTTTGCTAAAATAAATATTCCTGCTAAGAGGAAAAAGGTGACAGCATATACAAGCCTGTGAGATCTCAGCACTGGTAATGCATTATAGCCCTTGAACCAGATATAAATATTAGCCAGTGAGTAAATTGTAAGTACAATAAGAAAAAATATCAGCATCTGGTACCTTCTCATTTTGAATTGTTATCCTTTAAAAATGCTATTGTAGGTTTTGTTACCTTTTATATAGAACTCATAAACAATACTCTTGTTCAACAAGGGGGAACCGTAGGCGGCAGACCCCAGTTTTTTTATTTCCCTCCTCTTCTCCTTTAGTATACCTGAGGATTTGTAGTAGTCGAAATGGGCATTTAATACAGCCCTGAAACATCCGGTCCGGCCTTTTGCAAGAAACCTTACAGCTGCAAGGCCGTCAAGTACCTTCCTTATAAATAATAACAGACGGAACCCGCTGTCGGGCAGGTTCTTGTAAAGGAGGAAAAGGCTGTTCCTGAAATTGAGGTAGGTTTTAAACGGTGAATCGTATGGCAAAGCACCACCCCCGACATGATAAACAGTGGAATTATGGATGTAGCTTACCCTGTAACCCGACCTGTTAATGCGCCAGCAGAGATCAATTTCTTCCATATGAGCAAAAAAATCAGCATCAAAACCACCGCATTTCTCCCATACCTCTGGACGAATCATCATACATGCCCCGCTCGACCAGAATATATCTATTGTTGACTCATACTGCCCTTTATCCTCCTCAGTATACTCAAAGATCCTGCCGCGGCAGAAAGTATATCCATACCTGTCGATAAAACCTCCGGCTGCACCTGCATATTCAAAATAATCCTTTTTATAGTAGGACAGTATCTTAGGCTGACAGGCAGCAACATCCGGATTGTCGTCCATATATTCAATAAGCGGATCAAGCCAGCCGGGGGTAACCTCTATATCTGAGTTTAGTAAAACATAATACCGTGCCTTAATCTCTTTAAGGGCGAGGTTGTAACCTCCTGCAAATCCGTGATTCCTATCCAGGGTTATCAGTCTGACATCACTGAAATGTCCTGCAATCCATTCAGCAGAACCGTCAGTTGAACCATTGTCGGCAACACAGATACTAACATCGTGGTCTGCTGAATATACAACTACCTTTCCAAGAAAAGATTTAAGGTATTCAAGGCCATTCCAGTTCAGTATGACAATAGCAGCTTTATCCATCGTTCAGGGCATCAGTATTTCCATCTCCTGTGGCTCCAGATCCAGTATTGGGGTGTTTCCCTTATGATCTCTTCAAGCCTTTTTGTGAAGGTTTCAGTTATTTTATTCTCCGGTAATCCTGCGGAATGTTCAAAAAATAGTTCTACATCAAGGTTATAATAGCCTCTTTTTATTTTTTGAATATGGAAAAATACAACCGCCATATCATACCTTCTTGCAATTTTTTCAGCACCTGTAAAAACAGGTGTGTCCTGGTTAAGGAATGGCATTCTGAACTTAATATCCTTTAGAGCAGGGGTCTGGTCAGAAATAAAAACTGAAAGTGTATTTATGTTCTTTTGCCTGTACCTGATAATTTCCCTTATAACATGAGACATTGGTGTCAGAACCATACCGTATTTTGACCTCTGCCTGTTCATGAACATATCGAAATGTTTGTTTTGCAGAGGTTTATAGATCGTAATTGTTTTATATTTCAGGTATTCGGCAAGCAAAGTAGGCCATTCCCAGTTGTTGTAATGGCCAAGCATGGCAATCACATCGCGTTTTTCTTCACGTAGTTTGTCAATTATTTCAAGATTGGAATAAGTGAATCTTTTCCTCTGTACCCGGGCGGGCATATGCATGATCTTGAATGTTTCGATAAATATATCAGACAGATGCCGGTAAAATTTCTTCTCAATATCCTTAATTTCCTGAGGAGTCTTTTCAGGAAATGAGTTTGTGAGATTTTCCTTTACTATTTTTCTGCGGTATGAAGGGAAATAATAGAGCAGGAGGAAAATAAAGTCGGAAAGAACATACAATACCCGCAAAGGGAGCAGTGTGATCAACCAGGTAATACCATAAAAAAGATAATATAATAAAGCTCCCATCTCAGGATATGTTCTTTGTTTTCATAAATTTAAAAAGAATTTCCTGCAATTCGTTGTAAACCGGACCGTTTGCTGCAATAAGTTCTTCTCCGGAGATGTTTTTTTCACTTCCTGAGAAATCACTGACTATTCCGCCTGCTTCCCTCACAAGTATTGTACCAGCTGCCACATCCCAGGGATGCAGGTCGTATTCATAAAAACCTTCAAAGCGACCGCATGCCACATATGCCATGTCTATTGCCGCTGATCCCAGGCGTCTTAAGCCCTGGGCATTGCGGACCAGGTAAGAAAAACAGTCCATATATTGTTGGAGCAGGTCAAAATTATTATATGGAAATCCTGTTGCAAGCAGGCTGTCGGCAAGTCTTGTTATACCGGAAACATGTATTTTTTCACCGTTAAGCCATGCGCCTCCACCTTTCCATGCTGTAAAAAGTTCATTCCCGCTTACTTCAAGAACAACGCCGGCAACCACATCATCATAGTCCATAAGTCCAATGCTTATGGCAAAAGGATGAAAACCATGAATGAAATTGGTGGTGCCATCAAGCGGATCAATGACCCAGCAATATCGCGATCCTTGTTTTACCGTTGTTCCTTCCTCGGTGTTAAACCCTGCTTCGGGCAGGATACGTGACAGTTTTTCAACGAGCATCTTCTCGGATCCTTTGTCTACATAACTGACAAAATCATTATGTCCTTTTTTTTCGGCACGGCTGAAATCGAATACCTCCGATTCCTTTAATATGAATTTGCTGGTCTCCAGGGCAGCCTTTTCTGTTTCTATACAAATATCTTTCAGGTTTATCATAGTTCATCTATTATTTCGGTTTGCATTCTGCCTGATTGTCCTGTTTCCTTAAGTAACACTTTTTTTATCTGTCCTTTCAATGATGGTTCCCAGGTATGTTCTGCACGAATGTAATTGGATGTAAAACCTGTTATCATTCCCTCGGTCTTTGAGCTCTCGAACAGCACCCTGGATGTCAGTCCAACATTATTCCTGCAGAACTCAAGATTTTTCCTTTCGGAGAGTGCTGATAATATTTTACTACGCGATTCTTTTATATTATGCGGAACTTTACCGGGCATTTTTTCAGCAACAGTGCCGGGGCGTTCCGAGTAAGTAAAGACATGAAGATAAGTAACGGGCATTTTTTCAAGGAAAGCAAGTGTGTCGGCAAAATCCTCATCCGTTTCTCCGGGAAAGCCGGTGATGACATCTGCCCCAAGGCCGGCGAGAGGTAGTTTCTCTTTTATCATGGCAGCTCTCGATGCAAATACCTCCCGCGCATACCTTCTCCTCATTAATCCGAGTATCCTGTTACTTCCACTCTGGAGTGGTATATGAAAATGTGGAAGTATCCTGGGATTAGAGGCGGCCATGGCTATAAGTTCATCTGTCAGGAGGTTGGGTTCAATGGATGAAATACGGTACCTCTCAATGCCATCTACCTTTACAAGTTCTTTCATAAGACCTGTAAGTGATTCGCCGGTGGACTTACCAAAGTCACCTATGTTTACCCCCGTAAGAACTATTTCTTTAATCCCTTTACCTGCAATTTCTTTCGCTTCAGCCAGCAGGGAAGTAATTCCCGGGTTCCTGCTTTTGCCTCTGGCAAAGGGTATTGTACAGTAAGAGCATCCGTAATCACAGCCGTCCTGCACTTTAAGGAAAGAGCGGGTTCTGTCGCCCATTGAATATGCCTTGTTGAAGGTATCTTCTGTAGTCAGCTCACATGAATGTATTTCCGCTCCGGCCTTTTTTTTGTAAGTACTGGCATATTCCGCAATATTGAACTTCTCATTTGTGCCAAGTACAAGATCCACCCCGGGAATTGATGATATCTCCTGTGGTTTAAGCTGTGCATAACAACCGACAACAGCAATAAAGGCTTCAGGAGAACGGTGGATGAACTTCTTTATAGCCTGCCTGCATTTTTTATCGGCTGCATCTGTCACCGAGCATGTATTTATTACATATATATCAGCCATTGCACCGGCAGGAACCCTATCAAACCGTTCGGGCGGAAATGATCGCGAAATGGTCGAAGTCTCGGCAAAATTAAGTTTACAACCGAGAGTATGAAACGCTACTTTTTTCTTTTCCTGATCCATATTTATTATGCCCTGATGCAGTTCATATCCCGTAAAAAGGCATCTGTTAATTAATTTTCTTTTTACTTCAAATCGGTCAGGTATACTTTCCTGAACTCAATTTCCTTTCCCTCACTCTGAAGACAGATATGTCCGGAGCTTAAATTTACTTTTGTGGCTCTGTTCTGCAAAACACCATTCACATATATCTCGATGATATCGGCTTTACAGATTATTTTTAATTTATTCCATTCACCAGCAGGCTTCTCAGAAGAAGGCACAAATTTATGTATTACGATATTCGATTTATCTGTATGTTCTGCCATATCTGCTCCATCCATACATATCATGTCGCCTGCATTGCCTGCCTGTAACTGGCACTCGAAACATTTCGGCCATATTGTATCAGGAACCTGCATATTGAGAAAGACTCCGCTGTTTGTTGGTTCCGACGGCCACCGGTATTCCACGTGCAGCTGGTAGTTTGAATATGTGCCTTTCGTTCTCATGTACCCGAATGGAGTACCTGCCACATGTATAACTCCATCCTTTACAGTGAATACCTTTTGTGGATCAACCGACGGATCCTTGAGTTTGAAGACCCAGTTTTTAAGGTCTTTCCCGTTGAATAACATTATTCTGTCACTCTTGTTTTTCTTGTGGCTACTGTGTTTTTTATCCTTATCCTGGGCTGATGTAAGTCCGGGAAGAAGAAGTAAAACTAATGAAACGACCGTAAGATGACGAACTACGTTTTTTTTCATGTGCTAATGTGTTTTTATCTGGTTAACACTAAGTCCTTTTGATGCCGTGGAACATATGGTGTCATAAAATGGCTTTATAGCCGGTATTATACAAATCATAACAGTTTACTTGCCAATTCGGCCAGGAAACTTCTTTCACCTTTCACAAGGTTAACATGCGCAAATATATCCTGGTTTTTCATTTTGTCAGAGAGGTAACTCAGTCCGTTGGAAGCAGTATCGAGATAGGGGGAATCTATCTGTTCTATATCACCTGTAAATACCATTTTGGTTCCTTCACCCGCCCTTGTTATGATAGTCTTTATCTCGTGGGGAGTAAGGTTCTGTGCTTCATCGACAATAAAGAAGATGCTTGACAGACTCCTGCCCCGGATGTATGCAAGCGGTGTGATAACAAGTTTCTCCTCTTTCATCATCTCATTTATCCTGATGAATTCCGGGCTCTGGTGACTGAATTTATGCTTTATAACAGTAAGGTTATCATAAAGAGGCTGCATGTAAGGATCCATCTTCTCTTTAACATCACCCGGAAGAAAACCAAGATCGCGGTTGGCCAGGGGAACTATCGGACGGGCAAGAAAAATCTGTTTGTATCTTTTATGTTGCTGAAGCGCGGCAGCCAGAGCCAGGAGGGTCTTCCCTGTTCCTGCTTTACCTGTTAATGATACAAGCTGGATGTCCGGATTTGATAATGCTTCAATGGCAAAAGTTTGCTCTGCATTCCTGGGGTCTATACCATAGGTAGTCTGTTTAATAACCCGGTTAAGCATCCCTGTTACCGGGTTGAAGTGGGCCAGCGCACTTGCCCCGCTGTTTTTGAGGATAAAGAACTGGTGTCCTTTCAGATCCTTTTCAAGTTTGAATTCCTCTCCGTTAATTCCTTCAGGAAGTTCGTATAATTTGCTGATCAGCCCGTGATCAACTCCTTCCATTACAGTTATGCCCTTGTACAGATCGTCAATGTCAGCAACCTTGTCATTCTGATAATCCTGGGCTATTATCCCCAGCGACTTAGCCTTCATCCTGAGGTTGATATCTTTTGTTATCAGAACAACCGATTTATCTTTGTTCTGGTTCATGACATATTCGGCTATGGCCAGTATCCTGTGATCGGCAGTCCTTTCAGGAAATGACTCGCTTACTTTCTCAGAGAAATCCTTCCCGGTTTCAATATGAAGATTCCCAAGGTGATCGCCAAGGGGGATATTGGCCGTTAGCAACATGTCGCCGGAGAGCTTGTCAAGCTCCCTGGTGAACTCACGTGCATGAAAATTGATCAGGTCGTTGCCTTTTTTGAATTTATCAAGTTCCTCCAGTACTACAATAGGGATGATAACATCATTCTCTTCAAAATTATAAATGCACTTATAATCGTGGAGCAAAACGTTGGTATCGATTATAAAAAGTTTCTTGTTGTGTTTTTTAGGCATTGCTAATCTGTTAATATACAACAGTTTATAATAAAAAATCTACTTCCGTTAACAAGCTGTAAAAATAACTATTTTAAGGCACAATTTGCTATCTTATTACTAAGTTTGTTAAATTGTTTAAACACGATGACAAAATACATTCCATTGAGTTTTACATGTGTCGGACCAAAAGTGTCCTTTTTCAAACTGTTTCCCCGCTATATTTTATTTTTACAGATGAATGACCTATAAAGAAACTATTGACTTGCTCTACGGGCTGCTTCCTGCCTATCACAGGGTAGGGCGGGCTGCATATAAAAATGATCTTGGTAACACGGTTCTTCTCGATGATCATCTTGGGAATCCGCATAAAAATTACTTAACAATACATGTAGCCGGGACAAACGGCAAAGGATCGGTTTCCCATATGATTGCATCGGTCCTTCAGGAAGCGGGATATACAACAGGCTTATATACATCGCCACACATCAGGGATTTTCGTGAGCGTATAAAAATCAACGGACGAATGATTAAAGAACGGGAAGTTGTTGATTTTGTTGAAGGTAATATGAGTATCATTGAATCGGTCCGGCCTTCCTTTTTTGAGATGACTGTTGCTATGGCTTTTTATCATTTTGCAGTCTGCAAGGTTGATGTGGCTGTTATTGAAGTGGGACTTGGCGGGAGGCTCGATTCAACAAATATAATAGACCCAATGCTGTCTGTTATTACCAATATAGGTCACGATCATATGGATCTGTTGGGTGATACTCTCGAAAAAGTTGCAGGAGAGAAAGCAGGCATAATAAAAAGAGGGAAACCCGTGGTTATCAGTGAATCACAGGCCGAGTCGGAAAGTATTTTTGTCAGGAAAGCAGCAGAAACAGGTTCTGAAATATTTTTTGCCGACAGGCTGTTTGAATGCCATCTCGATAAAAGCCACGGGATAAACCCGGTGAGGGAGTACCGGATTACTGAAAAGGGAACAGGACGTGAAACAACAGGATTGACATCACTTACAGGGGATTACCAGGCAGCGAACATAAAAGCAGTATTTGCTTCTTTCCAGGTACTTAAGAATCTTCCCGGGCTGACGGAAGCTCACCTGACAGAAGGCATAAGGAATGTTGTTAAAAATACAGGACTTGAAGGCAGGTGGCAGGTTATCGGCCATTCTCCCCTGGTAATCTGTGACACAGGTCATAACATGGAAGGTCTCAGGTATGTTATTCAACAGCTGACAGCATTGCAGAAAGAAAAGTTACATATTGTAATCGGTTTTGTAAATGACAAGGACACAGGAACTGTACTGCCCCTTTTCCCGGCCGAAGCAGTATATTATTTTGCAAAAGCCTCCGTTCCCAGAGCCATGAATGCCAATGAATTATTAAATGCGGCTGCAAGGTACAATCTTAAGGGTAATTCATATGGTGATGTCAGGTCAGCCTTGGCTGATGCCATGAACAATGCCGGTGCTAAAGATGTTATTTTTGTCGGTGGAAGCACATTTGTAGTTGCCGATATACTGTGACAGGTTTACCGGAAATTCGTGTTTTATACTGTGTGTCACCCTGATTAATGCAATTTAATAATTAGTTTTGTAATACACTAAACAAGAGCGACTATGAAAAGGTGCTTCCTCATTGTCCTGTTTTTATTACTGATTCAGTATCTGGATGCCCGTGACATAAAAAAAATAGTAATCCTTCATACCAATGATCTTCATTCGCATCTGGTAGGCTTTGCACCGGAAGCCGATTATTCTCCCCTCGTTACTGATAATGACAGTACTTCAGGAGGTTTTGCAAGAATTGCTTCTTTAATCACATCAGAGAAAGCCGCAAATTCAGGAACCACCCTGGTTGTTGATGCCGGAGATTTCCTTATGGGAACACTTTTTCCCTCTGTGGAAGCAGAGACCGGGTTTCAGCTGAGGCTTATGAAGCAAATGGGATATGATGTGACATGTTTTGGGAATCATGAATTTGATTACGGCCCGGGCAAGCTGGCTCAGATTATTAACAGTTCAGTAAACGGAGGGTCAATACCCGGACTTCTTACCGGGAATATAGCCTTCAGTATTAAGGATAAACGTGATGATGCCCTGGAAGAACTTTATAACAGGAATGTTATTAAGAGGGAATATATCATTGAGAGGGATGGATTGAAAATCGGTTTCTTCTCACTGATAGGAAAAGATGCAGCAGAGGATGCACCAAATGCAGAACCCGTTGAATTCACGTCACGTATCCGGTACGCCAGGGAAATGGTGAAGGAACTGAAAAAGGCAGGTTGTGATCTGATTATATGTCTGTCGCATTCGGGTGTTACCAGGGAAAAAGACGGGGAGTGGGGCGGTGAAGATGTTGATCTTGTTCATAAGGTTAAAGGTATTCATGTGGTTATAAGTGGTCATACCCATACTAAACTTGATCAGCCTGTTATGGTCGATGGTGTTCCTGTAGTACAGACAGGTGCTTTCGGCAGGTATCTGGGTGAGCTTACTCTTGATTATTCGGACGGGAAGGTAACAGTAGAGAAGTACAGGCTTATACCCGTTGATGATAAGATAAAAGGCGATGCTGATATAAATAAAAATATCAATAATCAGAAAGAAAAAATCAATAATGATGTTCTGAAACAACTTGACCTGGAATATGATACCAAAATTGCTGAAACATCTTTCAGCCTTAGAGGGATTGAAGATAATGAAGGAGCAGAGAAAAGCAATATCGGGCCCCTTGTTGCAGATGCTATTCAATATTATGTTAATAAGCACAATAAGAACGGAACAGATATTAGTATGGTTGCAGCCGGGGTAATACGTGATGCAATAGCTCCGGGGGTTCAGGAAACACCGGATATCTTCAGGGTAATGTCGCTTGGATCCGGTGAGGATAATATTCCGGGATATCCTCTTGCCAGGTTATATGTAACAGGAAGAGAACTTAAGAACATTCTAGAGATATTGCAGGTTGCTTATCGCTCAAAACCTGATAATTATTGTTATTATTCAGGGGTGAAGATATATTATGACCCCGGTAAAGGTTTTCTGAGAAAAATCAGTAAGATAGAAATACTTAAGCCAGGTTTAGATCCTGTGGTGGTCGATTTATCTAAAAGGAATAAAACTCTGTATTCGGTTACAGCAAACTCCTACATGCTTCAGTTCATAGGTATAATTAGGAAAATGAGTTTCGGACTTATAAATGTTGTACCGAAGAATGCAGACGGAACCAGAGTTAATGATATGAAGACCACCGTAATTGATATGGACAGTAACCGGGCAGGAGTCCAGGAGGGAAAGGAATGGCTTGCTTTGCTTGAATACCTGAGGTCAATGAAAGATGTTGATAATGATGGCCTGCCCGACATCGACAAGAAATATTCCAAACCTGTCAGCTGCCTGGTCCCTGCCAGGTTTTAAGTAATATTTTATAAGTTTGTGTATTAATAATTTGTCTATGGGAACAAGCATCTATTTCTGGATAGGATTTCATATTTTTATTTTTCTGATGCTTGCTCTTGATCTCGGGGTTTTTCATAAAAGAACACATAAACTGTCTGTTAAGGAAGCTATTACATGGAGCTTCGTATGGATAACACTGGCTCTTGTTTTTAACCTTTTTATTTATCTTGATCATGGTTTGGGGCATCAGAGGGCAGTGGAGTTTTTTACAGGTTATGTTATAGAATACTCTCTGAGTGTCGATAATATCTTCGTGTTTCTTCTGATCTTTTCCTATTTTTCCGTAAAGGAGGAATATCAGCATAAAATTCTTTTCTGGGGAATTCTGGGCGCGCTTGTTATGCGGGGTCTGTTCATACTGGCCGGCGTTACACTGATTAACAGGTTCCATTGGATTGTATTAATATTCGGTGCATTTCTTTTATATACTGGTATAGGTATGATATTCCGCAAGGATGTATCGGTAGACCCTGAAAAAAATGCAGTTGTAAGGTTTTTCAGGAAATTCCTTCCTGTATCCGAGACACTGCATGGTGACAGGTTATTTATCAGGAGAAACAGGATGCTGTACGCCACTCCTTTATTCCTGGTGCTGCTAATAATTGAATCATCCGACCTGATATTTGCCGTCGATAGCATCCCTGCCATACTTGCCATCAGCAAACACCCTTTCATTGTCTATACATCCAATATTTTTGCAATCATGGGTTTAAGATCACTCTATTTTGCTATTGCAGGGGTTATGAGGTATTTCAGGTTTCTTAAATACGGACTTGCTTTTATCCTGTCATTTGTGGGAATTAAAATGCTAATTTCATATTTTGGTATTGAGATCCATACGGTATTATCACTTCTGATTATTGTGGGGATACTAATTGTAACAATACTGTCATCCGTACTTGTTAAGGGGAAAAATGATGATATCCGATAATAACATCCGGTTGAGATGAGACTGCAGAAACAAAATCCTCCTTTTCCATGGTATATGTTTATACTATATTTTATTGTTGCATTGGTAGTTATTACAGGAGGCTTTCTTTATTACCATTTTCAGAAACAGAATCTGTTATCGGAGTCACAAAATGAGTTATCGGCAATAGCCGATTTAAAGATAAGGCAGATAACGCAATGGCGTTTTGAGCGCCTGGGTAATGCTGGTTTTCTGAGGGATAACAGGCAGGTGGCTGATATAGTTGAAGATTATCTGACAGAAAAGGGAAACTCTGTTCCGGAAAATGATTTATTTCATATGTTTCAGTCCCTGACAGATAACTTTGATTATAACCAGATTATACTCCTGGATACAACAGGGCGTGTGCGTTTCTCGTATCCTGAGATTAATGAAGTAAGAGGAAATTACCCCGCCGTTTTGATAACCAGGGCTGTCCGTGACAGGAAAATCATACTCTCAGATCTGCACAGGTCAGAACCGGACAGTTCTTCTCACCTGGATCTTTTAATACCGGTTATTAATCCTGAAATTACGACAAAGCAGGTGATCGGTATTGTGGATCTTATCATTGATCCGTCGATAGTGCTTTACCCCCTTGTGCAGACATGGCCAACACCAAGCAGGAGTTCCGAAACCATGATTGTAAGAAAAGACGGCGATAAGGTCACTTTTTTAAATGAACTCAGACAAAGTGATACTCAAGGTAAAGAGCTTAGTTTACCTGTGTCAAGTCCTGATCTTGTTGCTGCAATGGCAGTCCGGGGAATAACAGGTACAATTGACGGGGTTGACTACAGGAATAAACATGTGGTGGCAACCATGAAGAAGATTCCGGGTACATCATGGTATATGGTGGCAAAAACAGACAGGGCCGAGGTGCTGGCGTCTCTGAACAAGCAGATGAGGATGGTTCTTGTCATACTCGTTCTTTTCATGATAGCCCTGGGAATGTCGATGGCCTTTATATCATGGAACCAGCGGGCACGTTATTATATGCAAAAATATGAAGCTGAACTTGAGAGGCTTGCCCTGGTGAAACATTTCGATTATATTCTGAAATTTGCAAATGATATTATTTTCCTTGTTGATAAAGATCTGAAGATCATAGAGGCTAATGATCATGCCCTGGAAACATACCAGTATCCCAGAACTGAGTTTATAGGCATGAATCTTAAGGATATAAGGGCAGACAGTGCTATGGCTGAACTTCCTCAGCAGATCGAATTTGTGGAGGAGAATGAATCGGCCACTTTTGAGACTCTGCATAAGAGAAAGGATGGATCGGTATTCCCGGTAGAGGTTAGTTCAAGACTTGTGAATATAGAAGGAATAAAATATTTTCAGACTATCGGAAGGGACATAACAGAGAGGAAGCTTGTTGAAGAGAATCTGAAGGCAAGTGAGGAGAGATTCAGGAAGATATTTGAAGAGAGCCCTTTTTGTATGCTTATATCTTCCAAGAACTTTGAAATTGAAAGGGCCAACGAGTCATTCTGCAAAATGACAGGTTACGATGAACCTGAACTGAGGATGCTTACATTCAGGGATTTTACACATGAAGATCATATTCAGCAGGATGAGCTTGGTCTCCTGAAACTTGTGGCCGGGGAAATTCCTCTTTACCAGACCGAGAAAAGATATCTAAGAAAAGACAGTTCCATTGTATGGGGAGCAACAACTGTAAGCCTTATTAGAAATGCCAGCAGTGAGGTCCGTTATTTCCTTGTTATGGTGGAAGATATAACAAAACGTAAGGCGGCCGAACTTGCCCTTGAAGGATCATATTCGCTGCTGAAGGCTACCCTGGAATCCACCGCCGACGGTATCCTTGTTGTTGATACAGGGGGAAAGGTTGTGGAATATAACAGGAAATTCGCCGAGATGTGGAATATACCCGAAGATGTTCTCAATACAGGTAAAGATGATGAGGTACTGGCTTATGTCACGGATCAGCTTAAGGACAGGGATGGTTTTCTGTATGAGATAAGAAGACTATACTCAAATCCGGAGGCGGTAACTTATGATTTGCTGGAGTTTCGCGACGGACGGTTCTTCGAACGATACTCCCAGCCACAAAAAATAAATGATAAAACTATAGGGCGGGTATGGAGCTTCCGTGATATCTCAGCGACCAAACATGCCGAAGCCGACCTGATAGCCGCAAAAGAAAAGGCTGAAGAGAGTGACAGCTTAAAAACTGCTTTTCTTCATAATATATCGCATGAAATCAGGACACCTATGAATGCGATTATCGGGTTTTCAAACCTGCTCAGCGAACCAGGCCTGGATGAATCAGAATATAAACAGTACGTTGACATCATAAACCAGAGCAGCAGTCAGCTGCTGTCTATAATTAATGATATTGTTGATATCGCCAATATAGAAAGCGGACAGGTAAGACTGAATATAGCTTCAATGAATATTAATGAAGCTCTTAATAATCTCTCGGAACAATATTTCTACAAATCAAAAGAACCGGCAATACCGGTTAGTTTTCATCCCGGACTGACTGATGAAGAAGCCGTTGTCAGAACAGACAGGACTAAGCTGATACAAGTCCTTTCCAATCTGATTAACAACGCTCTTAAATTTACAAAGGATGGAAAGATAGACTTTGGGTATACTTTAGTTAAGAATTTTATAGAATTCTATGTCAGGGATACCGGGATTGGTATTCCAGCAGAGCATCTAAATAAGATATTTGACAGGTTCTATCAGGTTGACGGGGCCGGATCACGCCAGTACGGAGGAACAGGGTTGGGTCTTTCTATATGCAAAGCGTATGTCGAGCTTCTTGGAGGAACCATCCGTGTTGAGTCGGAGGTGGGAAAAGGCACCAGCTTTTTGTTTACCGTCCCTTATACAAATATCTAATAATCAGATATTTCCCTCTGATTGCTGTCAATCAGCGAGTTGATATTTTTGAGGTGTATGATATAAATCACGTACCGCTTATTCAATACTTTCAGGGTGAACATTAGCCGAAAACTAAATGTTTAATTAATCTAATTAAAAATAAATTTGCCATGAAGAAATTTGTGTTAGTTATTGTGATGGCATTCACAGTCACGCAAATGTGGTCTCAGGATGCCTTTTTGTACAAAACCGAACAAAAACCGGTTGAAAACAGAAACTTCAGAATTCCCCTTATTGGAGAGAAGGCCCCGTCGTTTACGGCTGAATCTACAAACGGCGTAATCCATTTTCCACGTGATTACGGGAAAAACTGGAAGATAATTATGAGTCATCCCCAGGATTTCACACCAGTATGTAGTTCTGAGATTATGGAACTGGCCAATCTTCAAAATGAGTTCAATAAGCTGGGAGTTAAACTTATTGTCGTATCTGTCGACCCTCTCAGTACTCATGTTCAATGGAAGAAAGCCATGGAACAACTGTCGGCCAAAGAAAACATGCCTGTGACAATTAAATTCCCTTTAGTAGCGGATAATAATCTTACAATATCGAAAGAGTACGGGATGATACATGCCGATTCCGATACTCCGAAGGATGTAAGGGGGGTATATATTGTCGATCCGGATAATGTGATTGAGGCAATCTATTTTTATCCGACCAAAGTAGGGAGAAGTACGGATGAACTTCTCAGAACAGTTGAAGCATTACAGACTACCTATGCTTCAAATGTACTTACACCCGTAAACTGGAGATCCGGGAATGATGTTCTTATCCCGTATATCCCGGATGAAAATATGACTCCTGCCCAGCTTCAGAAGATGGGTATTTATAAAGAAGCATGGTTTATGTGGTATAAAAGTCCGAAAAACTTCTCGATGACATCGCCGTCAAGCAGCAAATAGTCCCGTTGTCTCCGGCGTGATAAAGGTGAAGAGGCTGAAATGGAATTATGGTCACTGACCCGCAGAGATAAATCAGAGTACCGGGTTGTTAAACTCCGGAAGAGGCACAGCAATAGTACTTCAACAAAGATCAATAAGTTCTGCCTGTTTATGTTTTGACTTTGTTTTGCAACAATCTCTGCATGGTTAATGAAATGATCATTATCCGGATCGCCTCTTTGCTTCTTTTATATCGTAGAACCATCAGGGTTTATTCCTGATGGCATCTTTTCAGCGTTAGCGCCGCTTTGCGATAGGTGCATGTTCGGAAGTCTTTTCAACGTTTAGCAAATTGGTGACTTACTTCTTGCCCACGCAGTCTATGTAAAATGATGTAATTAACTTGCATTAAGCATCATGGACTCCTTCATTCCGCTAAAGATATAATTACATTACCTCCTGTCAAACATCAGCAGCCCTGTCACCCTGAGCGCCAGCGAAGGATGTCCTTACAACGGAAACCCGGTCTCTGCTTCGCAGATTCCCCGGTTTTTGTTTTTATCCCCTTTTGAAAGTGAACTTTCAACGGCTAAGGGAATAAAATAGTTTAATTATTAAAGACGGATTGCCTTCGGCGTTCCTGGGGGGATGTCCTTACAACGGAAACCCGGTCTCTGCTTCGCAGATCCCCCGGTTTTTGTTTTTATCCCCTTATGAAAGTGAACTTTCAACGGCTATAAAAACAAAAACCGGGTGCTTCACACCCGGGTTTCCGTTGTGGGGGTTGACGGATTCGAACCGCCGACCCTCTGCTTGTAAGGCAGATGCTCTGAACCAGCTGAGCTAAACCCCCGATAAAGAGAGTGCAAATATAGATTACATTTTCAATTTTCCAAAAAAAACTTCAACATATAAATGCATAAGAGAAGAATAATTTTAGATAATCGGAGAATTCAAAAAAACGGATGAATTTTCATCAATTAAAAACGGCCATTTAGTCGGAAAATCTCATTATTTGTCAAAACAAGGTTTTTTTTGCAGGTAACTCCGAAACCTTTTCCTCTATTTATAGTACAAAATATCAGCTAAATAAACTTAAAGCAACCTAACAGGCATTTGATAAGTCTTGTTAATAAGTTGAAAAGACTTGAAAAATATAGTGGTACAGGTGATTAAAAATTGTCTATATTCGCTAGTAATTAGATTGAGAGAAAAACTGTTTGCCGGTAAATAAGTTATTGGCAATGGTTTGTTACGTATTTGATACACTGAAGACTATCGTTGAAAAAAATTGAACCTGATTATATGGAACATAATTTGTCCGTTTCAGCATTTTTAAAATGTAAATCTCATCCATTAAAAGATTTTGTTTTAAAAAGTAAATTTACAAAGAGATCCATCATTTCTCCCATATTCCTAAAACGCAGCCTGGCCGGCAGGTTTTGGATGATAATGTTAATCCTGTTAACTGCTGCATCCGTAACAAATGCTCAGGTAGCCGGTGATTATCGTTCTGCAGTAACAGGAAACTGGAATGCAAACACCACCTGGGAGAAATTTGACGGCGCCGCATGGAATCCCTGTTCTGCAGGTGATTTTCCGGGATCCGCTTCAGGCAGCTATACTGTTTATATTCATGGTAATGCAACAGTATCTGTCACTGCCGATGTTGCAAACAGTCTCGGAGCACTTATCTTCAACGGTGAAGCAGGATCAAATATTGTTCAGTTTTCAGGTACTTATTCTTTGGATGTTACCGGCGCGGTCACAATTAATCCTCCGGCTGCGGGTACAAACAATAACGGGCTGTATCTAAATTCCGGAAATTTCTCATGTGCCTCTCTTTCATCAGTCAATTCAGCCAATAATAGCAGGGATTGCAGGGTTACTATAGCAGATGGTGTACTTACGGTGGGCGGAAATATTTCCATGGGGGCCAACCAGGCCCAGAATGATATTACATTCACCGGACCAGGGACAGTCAATATTACAGGAAGTCTTACAACCGGACAGCTTACATGTGTATCGGGCAGCATCATAAATATAGGAGGGGCTCTTTTACCAACTGCCTTTACTGTTGGCAACTCTACAGTCAATTTTAATGGTTCTGACCAGGCTGTTCCTACTTATACTTATTATAATCTTTCGTGTACCGGAAATGGTACTAAGACATTACCCAATTCCAATATTACAGTTAATGGAGATCTTGTCGTATCAGGTCCTGTTCTTTCCTTTAACTCTTCACAGGCCAGGAACCTGATTGTTAACGGGAACCTGTCCGGAACGGGTACAATAGATATGAGTCCCGGTGTATTAAACCATTCTCTTACTCTTAACGGTCAGAACAATGCCATTGCTACATTTATCTCGGGAACAGGTACTGTTTATTACAGTGGCAGCTCTGTACAGCAGATCTTTGCAGGAACGTATTATAATCTTATTACACAAACAAGTAACCAGGTCAGAACGATACAGGGTGATGTAGTTGTTAATAATAATCTTACGGTAACACTCGGGACATTTAGTTTCGGAAATACCGGAGCCAGGAATGTTACAGTTTTCGGTAACCTTTCAGGTGCCGGTTCACTTGATATGTCTGGTGCGGGTCTTGCACATACTCTCAGGCTGGGGGGAGCAACCAATTCCATAGGAGCATTTACAACAACTGCCGGTTCAGGAAGCACGGTAAGCTATACCAGGGCCGGAGCACAGCAGGTAATGGCTACTGCCAATTATCAGAACCTGAATATATCGGGGTCGGGTGTGAAGACTATGAACACCGGTGCTGTAACGGTAAATGGGAATCTTGATGTTACAGGATCAACACTGGCATTCAATGCTGTTCTACAGACACTCAATGTAACAGGCAACCTTTCTGGTACGGGAACACTTGATATGAGCACAGGTAATGTTGCTCATGTGATGAACCTTAACGGTGCAACAAATGCAATGGGGACACTTGTTACGGGTACCGCTGCGAGTAATGTTAATTACATCCGAACAGGAGATCAGACTGTTTTCGGAAGCCCCAATTACCGCAACCTGAGAGTTTCAGGGGGCGGAACAAAAGCACTGGGCGGGGCAGTGACTGCAGGCGGGACACTCACTCTTAGCTCCGGGGTTCTGCAGTTAGGATGGAACAACCTGACTCTTTCAAATGCAACTGCAGTGGCAGGCGGCCCTTTCAGTACAACAAATATGATTGAGACAGACGGGGTTGGTAGTTTTATCCGTTCAGGAAACCTGACGAACCAGAGCTTTAACCTTACATATCCTGTGGGAAGCGGTGGTTATTACAACCCTTTTATTATCACTAACCTTCCTGGTCTTACAGCAGCTTTAAGAAGCATATCGGTAAGAGCCGTTCCATCCAATGTTAATGTCCTTTCTAACAGTATCAACAAGCACTGGGATATTACTGCAACGAATATAACAACCCAGCCTTCAACAGTTCTCTCATTCCAGTATAACAGCGGAGAGGTAGTTGGTGAATCATTGTTGTTTCAGCCTTATACAAACAGTTCAGGGACCTGGGCTCTTGCAGCCGGACCATCATCGCCCGGCTCAAATCCTGCCACATCAACACGAAGTACAATCATTACCGGGTTGTGGACAGTAGGTTCTCCAGGTACTTATTATTCATATCAGACAGGCTATTGGGATGATCCGAGCACGTGGACATCCGATCCCGGCGGATCAACGGGTCCTGGTACAACAGTACCCGGCCCTAACGACAAGGTTGTTATACTTTCCGGCAGAACAGTCTCGCTTCAGAATGACGATTTCAGCCAGAACCTCGACATAACAATTAACAATGGTGGTATACTTGATCTGACAACATGGAGCTTCGGAAGCCAGCTGGCTGCATTAAGAGGGGCCGGAACACTGAAACTTACATCATCAAATTTTCCGAACGCAGCTGTAAATACATTCGTAACTACTGATGGCGGTACCACAGAGTATAATTATAACGGGCCATTATCTGCATCTCAGTCAACATATTATAACCTGACAATAAGGACTTCCTCCGGTACTGCCGTTCAGGTCACCGACCTTACCATAAACGGAAACCTTGATGTCAAAGAAGGTACATTCCAGATAAATGACGGCACATCACGGAGGCTTAAACTTATGGTGAATGGTGATGTTACAGTAGATAACACAGGTTCAATATCTGTTGGCCCCGGAACAACAAGGACAAGTGCCGGTCCTGTGCCTGCAATAACAGGAAGCACAGGGTCATTTCTTAACTATTACGAGCTTAACTCTCACAGGATACAGATATACGGGAATTTCACAAACAATGGTACGGTGAGGTTCTCAAACCTTAATTACCCTGTTTATAATTCATTTCCTTCCGCAGGTTTTGCTACTGTATATTTCCAGGGTCTGAGTGACAAGACCCTCACATGTAACGGGCAGACTGATTTCTATAACCTTGTGGTAGATAAAGGAACTGACCAGACCTTTAAGCTTACTGTGAGTTCATCTGATTATGATAACTTCAGGTTGTTTGGTGCTAATACATCCGACGGTAGTGTTACTCTTCCAGTCAGTCCTGCAAATAATCCCAACCTGAAAAAAGCCTTGTGGATTAAGAACGGGACTATGGTTCTTCAGGGTCTTATTGCAATACCTTCGCTTACTGAAGGAAGTACATCTGGGGCTTACCCGAGCGACTTCTTTATACCTGCAAATGCCGCTATGGTTCTCGACGGGGCCGGGGTTAAAGTACTCTCTACTGCTGATGACTATACAGAAGTCAATGCAGCATATGGATTAACGGGCGGATCTAATGTTACATATGGTATTAATACATCAGGAGGATATTCCGGAATGGCCGTGCTCGGTAAACTGCAGGTTAACAGCGGTTACCTTTCAACAAGGGAATCATCGGGTCTGTTATACTGGAGCTATGCACCCGGTCAGATAATTATTAATGGCGGTAAAGTAGATGTTAAGCAGTTTCATAATCCGGAAGGAGGATCTACCGGACTGATATCCTGGGTACAAAGTGGCGGTGAACTTATTGTGAGAGGCCGTTTCAATAATACGGTAAGCTATTCGGCACCCGCTGATCTTTCAAATCCGGCAATAAATACTTCACGTATCAACAACGGGATAGATCCGGGTGCGGGTATTGGATCTTTCAATATAAACAGTAACCCTGCAAATGGTTTTACGATGTCGGGTGGTACAATTTCCGTGTACGATGTTTGTAATACTTCTCCAACACCGCTTGCCTTCAGGGTTAATTGCCCGACATCAAATATTAATGTGACGGGTGGAACATTACAGGTAATACCTACCACCGGCAGTGTGATGGCTGATGCCAATTATATGATAAACACCACGGCACCTCTTGGTAACCTTATTGTTAACAGGGTTAGTGGCACTTCTGATGTTCAGTTAAATGTCAATCCACTGGTAGTTTTGAAAGATATAAACATTTCATCCGGTGATTTCACGGCAAATAACCTGAATGTGACGGTGGGAGGGAATTTTTCACTTGGTTCGGGAACAACATATTCTGCAGGTTCAAACACTACTATCCTTAATGGTGCCACCGACCAGACCTTTTCAGTTAATACAGGGTCACCATTAACACTGAATAACCTGACAATGACTAAGACCAATAGTGTATCAGTTAATATGGCCGGTTCACAGTCGACAGTTAATATTGCAGGAAATTTCTACCTGGAGCTTGGTAATTTAAATGATAATGGCAAAACAATTAATGTAGGCGGGAATATTTATAACTCGGGTATTATTGCGGGGACTGGAACAATGGTTCTTAACGGTACCAATGCCCAGACAATTGATGGTAACGGAGTATTCAGCAATGTAGAACTGAATAACACGAATGTTGCAGCAGCACCTGTTTCTCTTCTGGCCAACATGACAATTAACGGGATTCTAACCTTTTCTCAGAATAAACTCTTCAATATAAATACCTTTAACCTCAGGCTAAACTCCACTTCATCAATAGTTAACGGCGGGCCCCAGAGGTATATTCAGACATCGGGGAATGCAGGTGACGGGGGATTGACGAAAGTATATTCATCAACAGGAAATTTTATATTCCCGGTTGGTGTTGTTAATTATACACCGGCTTCCCTTGGCATTAATACAGCACCGGTGTCATATGGATCAATAACAGTGATACCTGTTAATTTTGCTCATCCTAATGTTACTACGCCCGGAAGAAGTCTTACATATTTCTGGAGGGTAAAATCGTCAGGCTTTGACCTTGGATCAGCAACAGTTACCCAGGGTTATACCTACTCTCAGAGCAATGTGGTGACAGGGGCCGGTATAACAGAAAATGAATATGTTGCCGCAAGGTTTGATATATCTTCAAGTACCTGGACACGCGGCAACGCATCAGATGTTGATGAAACAAACAATATTATAGGTGAACCGGGTTCCGGCACCTTCCTCGAAAATGTATCATTTATTGATGGCGATTATACCGCAGGTGATGATAACCCGGTTAATCCCTTTGGTACACCGCAGATATATTACAGTCGACTGAACGGTGCAGGTGCAGGCAGCGGATTGTGGGGTAATGTAAATACATGGTCTACCGATCCCGTTCTGATGCACGAGGGAGCAGCCGCAGGTACAGTACCTGGTGCCGGTGATATAGTAATAATTGGCGGCCGTGACTCGGTATACCTGTCGACAAATAACACAGTGCCTAATACTGATGTAAGGAACTGTGCGAGTCTGAAAATTGAAAAGGGATCAGCACTTGATATTGGTTACAACCCCAATTCCAACTTTGGTATGGTACTGAACAGCACAGGAGGAAATGGTAATTTCAGACTGACTACTTCCTGGAATTCAGGCAGTACCTTTGCTTTTCCTTCCGGAGATTTTTCAGATTTTAATGTAAACCTTGGAACCACTGAACTTTATTCAACCAACCCTGTGGCCGGCACAACATACTGGCTCCCAAATGGTGTTTATTCATATGGTAACCTGATATTGTCACCCCTTGGCGGTTCGAATATAATTTTCCCGAATAATGATCTGACTATTTACGGTAACCTGATAACAAGAGGCCAGAATGCAGATTCATGGTTCTGTCCGACCTGGAATGTTAACTATCCTACTGCCCCTACAGTAAGGGTAGCAAAGACAATAACTATTAATGGTGATCTTGATATCCAGGGTGGTGCACTTATCTGGTACGGTAACGGGTCCATTGCACAGGATTTCGTTGTTAACGGGAATGTAAAGGTAGCTACTTTATCAGCCTTGTATGTGTGGAGTGGTGCCACCAACCAGAGTATGGCGATCGGTGGAAGCCTGATAAACAACACCGACGGGCTCACTCACGGACTCACTACAAGAAGCAAGGTTGACTTCACCCTGATACCTGTTACCTTCTTCGGCCCTAATTCGGCAAGTATCACAAATACATCAGGTAATCCACTTACCGTTTTCAGTACTGTAACTGTAAATAAAGGTAACTCCCAGGCCACCACACTTACCTGCGATGTGGCCGGTACTCTTACTACTCCGACAGATAACTGGCTCACCCTGCAGAATGGAACCCTGAGGTATATGAGGACAGATCCGGGAACAGACTTCACCATTTCAACTTCAACCCCGTTCTCAATTCCTGCTACATCGGGCCTTTATGTTAATCTGCCTTCTAATTCATCCAACAGGAATATACTTATTGGTAATGCAAATAATAATAGTGGCGATCTGCTTCTTAGCGGTAAGCTTACCCTTGTGAACGGTAATGTATATGTTGGGCGTACTGCTGGTACCGATAACCGGAATAATGATATTGAATACACCACAAGTGGTGCCTCAGAAATTGAAATACAAGGTGGTAACCTAATGGTTAACGGACAGGTAAGACGTGATCCGCTGAATGCAGGTGGTGTGCTGAAATACACACAAAGTGGTGGAGCGGTAACAATTAACGGACATGCTGCAAATAATACGAATGCGAAATTTGAGGTCCTGAACGGAGGAAGCAGCTTTAATATGTCGGCCGGTACTCTCACATTAGTAAGAGGTAACGGATCATCCGTTACAGCTTCTTCACCCTTTGGTGACCTTTATATAAGACCAGGATCAGGTTCTGTGACCGGGGGTACTATAAATTTCGCACATACAGGTATCAGTGCGCCAGAGAATTATTTTCTTGATGCGGATATAGCATTGAATAATATTACTATTACCGGAGTAAGCGCAACAAACTATTCAACAGTCAGGCTGCTTACCAGTCCGCTTGTTGTTGGCGGAGACATGACAATTAATGCAAACTGTGTACTTGATGCCAACAATATCAATGTCACCTTTAATGGTAATCTTGTCAATACTCCCGGTATAGGTGGTTATGTATATGGTACAAACCTTACCACTTTCAGCGCTCCGGCCGGTGGAGCAACAGGCGGGGCACAGACAGTGACAGGTGCCACTAACTTCTACGATCTTGTTGTTAGCCCTGCTACATCTCTTACATTATCCAACCCGGCAACAGTTAACAGGAATCTTACCTTAACAACCGGTACACTTGTCCTGGGTGGTAATCCTGTAACAGTGATTGGCGATGTGACCAATAATGCGAGCTACACTGACAACAATACCACAGGAAGCGGTATTATTCTCAACGGGGCCGGCCAGCAGAAGATAAGCGGCTCGGGTGCATTTGCACGACTTGTCCTTGACAATGCAAACGGTGCAAGAACAGAGAATAATATTACCCTGCAGGAAGACCTGACAATAACCAATGGTATTCTTGATATAAATAAAAACCTGCTTACACTGGGTGTAAACAGCCTTATACAGGGTGCGCCGTTCAGTGCTACCAAGATGATCACATCCGATGGTGTGTTCAGCGATGTAGGTATTAAGAAGTTTTTCAATCCAGGCGCTTCATCATTCCTCTTCCCGATAGGGACATCAGGGAAATATACTCCGGCCTTACTGACAGCCACAACAAGCAACACAGTCGGGTATGTACGTCTTAATAATATAAGCAGCAGGCATCCGGCTGTTCTGGATCCCTCAAATGCTCTGAACTATTACTGGGAAGTCCAGAGTTCAGGTATTACTAATTTCTCCGGAAGCCTGGTGCTTAATTATCTGCAGAGTGATGTAGTGGGTGATGAGCCAAATTACCTGGCTGCAAGACTTATAGTACCTGGAACTGCATGGAGTCTTACTGCAGGTGTAGATCCAACACTAAATACAATAACAACAAATTATACAGGCTCAAATAACCTGAGTGGTGAATATACCGCCGGAGTGGCATCTGTATTCCCGGCAAATGTTCCTGAATATACAACTAATGCTGACGGAAACTGGACCGATCCGACTATCTGGACACAAACGGGAGGTGACCCTTATCCTTGTCCTCCGGGCGGACCTAATGGCTTTATAGTCGTTATAAATCATGAAGTTACACTTAATGCAAATTACTGTTCAGCTTACAGGACCACTATTAATAACAAGCTAAAAGTTGTATCATCGTACTACGGGCATAACCTGGGCACTGTAGACGGAAGCGGTACCCTCTATCTTGAGAAGGGAACTTTCCCTGCTGGGGTATATAGTTCATTCCTTGGCTGTTCAAACAACTCAACTGTGGAATATGGTGGAACGGGAACCTATACTATAATAGCAGATCTCTATAACGAGATATCAAATATCCGGTTCTCCGGTACTGGCACAAGAGTGCTACCCAATAAGGATCTGACAGTATGTAACCAGTTTGTTATTGACGGTCCCGTTGTAGATAACAGCGTATATAACAAGAAGTTATTTATTAAGGGAACAATGGAGCGCTATAATACCGGTGCATTTAAAAGTGGTACCGGTCCGGGAGCTACGGTTTCTTTTTCCGGAACACTTGAACAGTCTGTTGGTGGAGCCACCGGCGATTTCAGCGGCACTAATAAATTTAATAACTTCGAGATCAATAATCCTGCCGGACTGAGAATTAACGATGCAGGCTCAGTGGAAGTGGCCGGAAACCTCCTTCTGACAGATGGCCTTATAAATACAGGTCCGAACAGGACTCTTACAATAACAAACCCTGCTGTTAACTGCGTTTTCCCTGCAGGTGGAAGTGTTAATTCCTTTGTTAACGGACCTCTTGTCAAGAGGATAAGCATGTTTGACAGCTTCCTGTTCCCCATCGGGATTTATATATCCGGCACAGGGAATGTTCTTGGTAATAATTTCACGATATCCTCAACACAGAGCGGTCCGTTGTTGTGGTCGGCACAGTATATGAGTCCCAATCCTACCTCCAACAGCTTTACTGCACCCTTACAGGGCGTAAGCAGCCTGGAATACTACAGGATAGGATCTGTTGCAGGAAGCCAGGGTGTGGTCAGTATAAACTGGACTCCCGTTAGTGATGTCACACCTCTTATCACAGGAGGATTATCCAATATAAGACTGGCTGATTATAATACGGGGACCAGCTCCTGGGAAGAAATACCAACTTCTTCAACAGGTAATAATTCGAATGGAACTGCTACTTCGACTGTATTTGTCACAACTACCGGAAGTGATGATTATACTCTTGCATCAATAACAAGCCTTAAACCGAGGGCTAAGCTTTCACCAACGGGTCCCGTATGCGGCACGGCCGGAATACCGGTGACTTTTACTGCTCCTTTTGCAATACCGTTCGATTATTCATTGAGTTATACCGTTGATGGTGTTGCACAGGTGCCTGTTACTATTACCTCAGGAATGCTCCCGTATACACTTCCTACACCTGTTCCGGGTGCGTATAAACTTACTGACTTTACATATAACAGCGGATCCTCTATTGGTGTGGCTGATGCTACAGTTATTGATGTATATGCTTCACCTACTACAGCCGATGCCGGACCCGACCAGTCGCAGTGCGGAATAACCACGGCCACTCTTGCTGCCAATACTCCTGTGACAGGGACCGGATTGTGGAGCATCGTCAGTGGTTCGGGTGGTACTCTTATAACTCCATCAAGTCCGACAAGCCAGTTTATCGGACTTAACGGTGTGTCATATACATTGCGGTG
>JBJKPQ010000145.1:0-7531 GCA_046706305.1 Bacteroidales bacterium | reverse complement strand
TTCTCTTTTAAATCAGGACCACGGCCTTGAATGGGGGGATGATATGGTAGTAAACCTAATGGGGTGCTGGTGGTGAAATGTCTTCTCTTTTAAATCAGGACCACGGCTTTGAATGTGGGGTGATATTTATTTTAGCAGTAAACCTAATGAGGGGCTTGAGGTAAAATGTCTTCTCTTTTATATCAGGGACACGGACTTGAATGGGGGAATTATATTTATTGTGGTAGTAAACCTAAAGGGGGCTTGAGGTAAAATGTCTTCTCTGCTATTTCAGGGCCACGGCCTTGAATGGTGGAATGATATTTATTATGGTAGTAAACCTAATGCGGTGCTTGAGGTGACCTGTTTTCTCTATTAAATCAGGACCACGGCCTCAATTGCGTAGTTGGTTTGTAATAAATAATAAATTGATTAACCTGTAACTTAAATAAGTTATAGCCCCGTAGGGGCAAAACAGTCTAACTCAGAGCACAGCTCTGAGCAGGATTGCTCCTCCTCTCCTAAAGCCCCGTAGGGGCGCAATATCTTAGAATTATCTCATAATGAGTTTTTCCGACAGGAAAAATGCTTCCCGTATGAAATCACCATAACCTATCGGTACCTCAATGAGGAAACTTTATTTCGAAAAGATAAGGCCACAATTTACCAGTTACAAAGATCCTGTTGGAAACAGGATCCCAGGCAATACCATTAGTTGCCTCAGACCGCCTGTATTTCTTTTGCGCCTTCATAAATAAGGTTGTCAGATCCAGCAAGCCTGTAATCCTGCCATCATCCGGGTTTATCTTTGCAATATAGTTTGTGGTCCAAATATTGGCATAAATAAATCCGTTTATATATTCCAGTTCATTTACATAAAGTGCAGGGGATCCGTTATATGTAACACTGAGCCTTTTGACCACAGTCAGGCTGTCGGGGTCAAGGTATGTCAGGTAGTTTGTGCCATCACTCATAATCAGATATTTCCCGTCAGTGGTCATTCCCCATCCTTCTTTACTGGCATATCTGAAAATACCTGTTTGCCTGAAATCTTCAGCATTATAAATAAAACCCAGCTGATTTTTATAGGTTAGCTGGTAAAGTTTATTATTAAGGAACAATATTCCCTCTCCAAAATACTTTTTCCTGTCGATCTCAATTTTAATATCCAGTTTACCTGTAGACAGGTCATCAATACCAATTACCGAACGTGTAAAAGGATACTCACCTGGGGAGCCGGTGCTTTCAAAAAGTTTATTGTCATGAAAAATCAAACCCTCAGTAAAGGAAGTTGTGCTGTGAGGATAGGTATTGGCAACAGAATACTGGATAAGGTTTACGCCTTCATTATTATTCAATACAGGATGATTTCCCGGTCTCCTTCCTTTACATCCTGTTGCAAGGATTATTGGTGCCAGGAGAATCAAACAACGGATAATATTTTGATGACAATACTTCATAAGATTATTAACAGGAATAAAACAATTGGATCAATATGTCAAAAAACTGACTTATTAGTGGGGGTAATTTAAGATTTTCTAACCGTACTTTATTATATGCAATAACAAAAAACATTTTAGCAACTAATATCTTATATAACAAGGAGGAATTTATCATGAAGAAACTATTTATCTTAATTATCACATTATCTGCCTTTATATCATCCATTGCCAGTGGTCAATCGGGGACCTGGGTACAGACAAATGATGGAAAACTGGACTGCAAAAAAATTGCCGTCAAAACTCAGACAATAAAGCTGACAATGGATGATGGCAGTAAAAAAGCAATACCTACAGTAAATGTATTATGCTATTCCTCAAAGGGAAAAGTGTTTTACAAATTGCCCTTTTACGAAAAAGGCAAGGTTAGCAAGATCGTTTTTATGGAACTTATTAAGAAAAACGATAACGGACTGAGCCTGTATAAATACACAAATAATGGTGATGAAAATGATTTTGTATATAAGGGAGACAAACTTTTTATGGTCGTGGATCCGGCTTCACAGAAAGAAATTTACAGGGAATTTGGAATTCAATAAAATATAAGGTTGAATACATGTTTTCGAATCAGTGAGATTTCAGGCATCAAGGAAACATGAGACAATTGTGCAAAATTTTGAGCCATATGAGATTGAAAACGAAACCGCGATTTCATAATTTGCCGGAAAGCAATATCATTATCAGAATGGTGATTTAAGTATATTTTGCTTGTTTAGGTTAATCAGAAAAGTTAAAGAGGTTGACAGATTTGAATATCAGTCAACCTTTTTAAATAACTTTATAGTTCCTGAATCAGATTTAATAGCCATTGCAACCGGAATTCATCTGTCCGGAAGATGATGGGACTGAGATGAAGAAAATTGCATTACTCATATTGTTATGTCCGGCACTGTTCAGAGTGTTTCCACAGACTGCGGAGATCCAGGTTGAGAGAATTTCGGTCCAGCAGGGTCTTCCTGATCATTCCATAAATACGATAATGCAGGACAACCATGGATTTATATGGATAGGAAGTAACAACGGCATTTATAAATATGATGGATACAATTTCACCTTCTTCAGGGATCACCCGGGGAGAAATGATTTACCACCTTTCAAAAGCGTTTATAAGATTCAGCAGGACAAATATGGTTTTCTCTGGATAATATCAGATGCGGGAATTACTGTTTTTGATCAGGAAAAAGAAAAATCGGTGTTGTTGTATCCCTCATCAATTGACAGCCTAAATGTAAATTACAACCTTAATCCTGACCTTCTGATTGACATGGAAAACAGGATATGGGCCTCATCGAGGGCTGGATTGATGAAAATAACCTCCAGAAGTGACAATCGCTTCGATCCTGAGACCGGCCAGATAAGTCCTGATGCCGTGAAAAACTATTTCCAAAGGGAAGTTGTGAACCTGTGTCAGGATAAATACGGGCCGGGAAACATAATAACGACTTTATATGAAGACAAAGATGGAGGAATATGGGCAGGATGTTTATCGGGGATATATTACCTGAAAAAAGGCGAGGATAAATTCATCAGGCTCGATAAAACACCTAACACATCTTCAGGTCATGAATTGAATGATGTCAGAACCATAACTCAAATTGATAATAATTCATTCTGGATCGGAACCCGTAACTCCCTATGGCTGATTAAAAATATAAAACAGGCTCTTACCGACACAACGCCGGATATCAACCTTCTTCATTTTTCCGGAAAAAGACTGAAGGGTGATCAGAGTCCTATGTCACTTCTGACAGACAGGCACAATAATGTACTTCTCGGCACTAATAAGGAGATATACAAAATTAACAGGAACCCGACAACTGATGAAGTCAACTTTGACCTGATAAAAAGCAATTTATCGGATCCCGAAGACATTGGTTATAACAAAGAGATACAGGACATATTTGAGGACCGTACAGGCTTGATTTGGGTTGCTCAGAGTTATTATGGTATATCCAAATTCAATCCGTCCCAGTCGCAATTTATTTCGTATAAAAATTTAATAATCAATAACTTCAAGAGCGCTGACATAAATCCTTTGTATAAGGACAACAATGGAAACCTGTGGATAGGTACTTTTGGAGGCGGGCTATACAGGATAAGTCGCGGCAGCTACAATGTTGACCGATATGATTTAACAAATAAAGCAAACAACATTATATGTCTCAGGGAAAAAGACGATGGCATATTCTGGCTCGGCATGAACACGGGTATACTGGAGTTTAATTCACATACAGGCAGGTTTACCGATCCCCTGCCACGATCGAGAACAGGAAACAACCTCAGGAATGCCGTTGTGTGGGACATACTCAAAGACGGCAACAGGCTTTTTTTAGGCACACTTTGCGGACTTTTTGCTTACGATATACCCAGAAACAAACTAACACAACTTTCCCTTATAAAAAATGATTCGGTTAACGATAACTATAATGCATTCAGGTCGTTGATAAAACTACACAACGGAACTATTATGGCAGGTACACCGGGCCAGGGTATAAATAAAATAGAGATCGATCCGGTAACATGTGAAATTTCACTGGTACCGGTGATACCAAATAAATTACTGGTTTCCAAGGGAATCAGCCTTGCACGCCGCAATACCGTTTATGAGGACAGAAAAGGACTTTTATGGATTATCGATTTCTCAGGATTGCATAGCATTAACATGATCACAATGGAAGTAAGAAATTTCAAACTATTTGACAAGATTGACTTTCCGGAAGCATGGTCTATAACCGAAGATAACCAGGATAACCTTTGGATAGGGACACATTACGGGCTTTGCAGATTTAATATAATGTCAGGGGTTGTAAAAGTATTTACAAAAGAAAATGGCCTGCCCATTACCATTCATGGCTTTAATTCAGTATACAGGGACCAGGACGGAAGGTTGTATTTTGGCGGAATCGGAGGATTCTATGATTTCTACCCCGATGACCTAACTACAAATGACTCAACACCTCCCGTAGTGATTACTGATTTTCAAATATATAACAGACCCATAAAAATCAATAGTGCCGGAACTGGCATACTGAATAAAAACATCTCCTATACAAAAGAAATTCAACTGGCCTACAACCAGAATGATTTTTCAATTGAATTTGCTGCCCTGGATTATAACCAACCCGGTAAAAATAAATACAGATACAGGCTTGAAGGCTACCAGACAGAATGGACCGAGACCGATGCAAAAGACAGAGTAGCGAGGTACACAAAACTTGAACCGGGTACATATGTTTTCAGGGTAAGGGCTTCGAACAGTGACGAAGTATGGAATAATACAGGCGCTTCCCTTACAATTATAATACACAAACCATGGTATGGGACACTCATTGCCTGGATTATTTACCTGGTTATCCTAATATCAGCAATTTTCATATTCCTGCGCTGGAGGTTATGGCGCCTGCAGAGAGATAAGGAGCAGCTGGAGAATATAGTTAAAACAAGGACTCACGAAATAGAGCAACAGAAAGAAAAGATTTTATCACAACGAGACATTCTGGAACAACAAAACAGGAAGATTATTGAAAATGAAGAACTGAAAAGCAGGTTCTTCGCAAATGTATCCCATGAATTCCGAACACCGTTATCACTTATACAAAGTCCTGTTGAAGAACTACTGGTTAACCATCGTAAGAATATAAAAGAGAACAGGAAACTTAAAATGATCATGCGAAATGTTCACAGGATATCAGACCTTGTGAACCAGTTACTGGATATATCCAGGATTGACAACAGTAAAATGAAGATGGAGCTTTTTGAGGATGATGTCATGAAATACCTGAGAGCCATAGCGGGAGAATTTATTTCAATGGCTGAAAAAAAGAGTATCAGGTATAATCTGCATTTCCCCCAGCATGATATTAAGACCTATTTTGACCGCGATAAAATAGAAAAAATCACTGTTAACCTTCTGTCTAATGCTTTCAAGTTCACCCCCGACGGAGGCCTTATTACATTTAATGCAAATTATATTGAAAAGAATGATAATGAAGTACCTGTTTCCTTTGAGTTTTCAGTGACTGATAATGGAATAGGGATACCGGATAAAAGCATTGATAAAATATTCGACCGTTTCTACCAGGTTGAAGAATCATTAAAGTCCGACAGTATGGGTACTGGCCTGGGGCTGTCGCTTACCCGTGACCTTGTTAAGCTGATGCATGGTGAAATAACAGTATGTAGTGAATCCCAAAAAGGCAGTACATTCACAGTAAGACTTCCCCTGGGCACAGAGCATCTGAAAGAAGGCGAATACTTAATAATGCATGATGCACCTGAGATTATACACCTCAATAACACAATAGACCCGGAGCTGGAAAATGCAAAAGACAACGACGGTGACCATGGAAAA
Source organism: Bacteroidales bacterium (assembly GCA_046706305.1). Taxonomy (GTDB): domain Bacteria; phylum Bacteroidota; class Bacteroidia; order Bacteroidales; family VadinHA17; genus LD21. Next base: position 1,702 of record JBJKPQ010000145.1, on the reverse strand, counting down.
ACCAGCTTTAAACCGGTAGCTCTAATTATAGATGATAACAGGGATATCAGAACGCAGCTGAGGGATAATCTTGAGAACGACTATAATATTTATGAAGCTGTGGATGGAATATCAGGCATGAAAATTGCAAACGAGGCTATTCCTGATATAATAATTACTGATCTTATGATGCCTAAGATGGATGGCATGGAGCTGTGTAAAAAAATTAAGACATCAGAACTGACTAACCATATTCCGGTTATAATACTTACAGCAAAAGATACTCCGGAAGATAAGATTGAAGGTTTACAGGTAGGTGCAGACGACTATATCGCAAAACCATTTAGTATGGCTGAACTTAAGGTAAGAGCAGCTAACCTGGTTGAACAGCGACGGAAAACAAGAGAGAGATTCAGCAGGGAAATAACACTGGATCCGGTCGGTATCACAGTTACATCACTCGATGAGCAATTCCTGGAAAGAGCTATAGGAATAATCGAAAACCACATACACAATGACCGGTTCAGTCTCGACGAATTTCGCAGGGAAATGAATATGAGCAGGAGCACTCTTTTCAGAAAGCTGCATGCTGTAACCGGACAATCACCTACTGAGTTTATAAGGACTATACGCCTGAAAAGAGCTGCCAGTCTTTTAAAACAGGATTTTGGCAATATAACACAAGTTTCATTTGAAGTGGGATTCAGAAGTCTGTCATACTTTAACAGGTCATTTAAAAATCTGTATGGCGTTTCACCAATGAAATATGCCAGGAGATCACAATAAAGCCTGCTCCTCAGTGCATTTCTGGCTTAATGACATTTTACCCCTCAAAACATTTTAAGTGCCCCAGTATTCAGTTATCTTTTATAAGTAGACCCACACCACTAATAACAGAACTTATATCATGATCTCCCTTATAGTAGATGCAGCCTACCCCGGTCATAGTAACATCAAGATTATCAATCACATTGACTTTACAGTCGCCTACACCTGTATTTTCAATTTCCGTAAAGGGCTTCAGATCGGGTGTTACACTAATTACCGGACAATGCCTTTTCAATTCCCTTTACAACAATGGCGTCCATAACTTTATAGCCTTCGAGAGTCGGATGAACACCATCCTTTGAATATTCTGCCTTCAGCCCATCTCTTTCGTCAGCCATTGGCGTAAAAAAGTTAACGTAAACAATATTATTCTTTATGGCATAGGACTGCAACATGGAGTTGAGTTTTACAATTTTTTCGGCAGGCTTAAGCCCTGGTCTCCACGGATAATCATAAGCAGGAAGAACCGAACACAAAACTACTTTAATATTATTCGCACGTGCCAGTTCGATCATTGAGACAATATTTCCGAAAATCTTTTCTATTGTTGTGGGCCCGGTATTCCCTGCCAGGTCATTTGTCCCGGCCAGGATTACGACAGCTGCCGGGTCGAGATTTATAACATCATCGCGGAAACGTATGAGCATCTGTGGTGTAGTTTGTCCGCTTATACCCCTGTCAATATATGATTTATGTGCTGCAAAGAATTCCCCGTCAAGTATCTTCCAGAATTCTGTGATAGAATTTCCCATAAACACCACGCGGTTTTCTCCGGTTGCCGGAGCGGGAAGTTTCTTATTATCATCGGCGTATTTCTTTAAGAAAGCCCAGTCGGCATTAACCTTTGCTGCCGTTTCCTGCTTGATGGAATCGATCTGATTCTTTGTCAGAGTTA
>JBJKPQ010000144.1:0-7076 GCA_046706305.1 Bacteroidales bacterium | reverse complement strand
CAACCATAAGAACCAGGTAAACAGAACTCACAATTGTAGCATGTCCTATTGCAATGGTCCAGTTAAAGGTATAGGATTCAAAATTATACCTCAGTAAATAAGCAAAAATGAAAGTTAAAAACACAGCTGTTAAATCAACAAAAAGCACAAACCACCTTGGGAGTGAATGCTTCTGGAAAATTTTGACAGTTTTATTCTTAAGCTTTGTAATCATAGATAGACAGTGAAGTATCAAAGTTAGTTAAAAAGCCCGTATTTGTTCCGGATATAAGACACTATTCATCAAATTAAGGTTGCTTCTAATCCAGGTAACTCATCATTCAATTAAACTGAATGTCTTTAATTATAGTATAACAAGTGGTGTGTATTATTAAATTCAAACCAACAAAAGTAAGCCGACAAGCATGCTTTCGCCCCGTCAGTCACATGAAAAACAATACACATATGTCTGACAAAGAGCTCATTAAATCATATTTTACAATTTCTTAATTCAATTGGTCCAAAACCACTCCACTGCCTCCTTCAGCCCCTCTTCAACCGAATGAGTAGGGAGGTATCCCAGAAGCTTTTTAGCTTTCTCAATGGAAGCCAGGGAATGTGGTATGTCACCTGCCCTGACTGATCCGTACACCGGTTCAATTGACAGTACCGACTTATCAAAGGCACCAGACATTGTCCTTATAATCGAGTAAAGCTGGTTAAGAGTCGTTCTTTCTCCGTATGCTACGTTATACACCTGGTTGATTGCATCAGGGTTCTCAGCAAGGGCTGCCAGGTGATTTGCCTGGATGACATTATCCACATAAGTAAAATCCCGGGAAACGGATCCGTCTCCGTTTATAACAGGACGCTCATGTTTCATCAGCTGTGTAACAAATTTAGGAATTACGGCAGCATATGCTCCGTCCGGATCCTGGCGACGCCCGAATACGTTAAAATAACGCAGTCCTATAACCTCAATACCGTAGGTCTTTGAAAAATTACCTGCATATAGTTCATCAACGTACTTTGTGATGGCATAAGGCGACAGGGGGGCTCCTATTTTGTCCTCCACCTTAGGAAGATCAGGATGGTCGCCATAGGTAGATGAGCTGGCTGCATAGACAAAACGCTTAACACCGGCTTCCTTTGATGCAAACAACATCTTTACAAACCCCCCGATATTTACATCTGTTGAGGTTACAGGATCCTTTATTGACCTTGGTACGGATCCCAGTGCAGCTTCATGGAAAACAATATCCTGGTCCTTAACAGCCTGCTGACAGGTATTCAGGTCCCTGATATCACCTTCAATAAGAGTAAAATCAGGATTGTTTTCAAAAGCTTTCAGATTCTCACGCTTTCCGGTGGAAAAATTATCCAGGCAAACTACTTTGTTACCCGATTTTAGCAGTGATTCCACAAGATTTGAACCAATAAATCCGGCTCCACCTGTGACTAACACTTTTTTATCCCTCAATATTCGTCCCATCAGATCTCAAAAAAAACAATATTAATAATTTTAACAGAAATTAACATAAATATAATTACCCTTTTTCAAACATAAGACGTATTTCATTCAAAATAAAATCAGAGGCTTTACCATCTCCGTAAAATTTCGGATAATCAAGACTTTTGTGTGAATCAAGGAACTTGATGAACTCAACACTCAGATGTTCCGGATCGGCATCTGCCAGTTTTGTTGTTCCATTCTTCACAAGTTCAATCCATTCTGTTTCCTTTCTGAGAACGATACATGGTTTTTTGAAAAAATGTGATTCTTTCTGTACACCACCAGAATCAGTTACTATCATCCTGCAATGTTTTTCCAGGAGGATCATCTCAAGGTAAGAAACGGGAGGTATTACTTTTACATTATTACAGTTATGAAGTTCTTCATTAAGATCTTCAAGGTTTGATTTAAGAGTAGAGACTGTTCTTGGATGAAATGGCATTACCATTGTAATGCTGTTTTCAGAGGCCAGTCTGATTAAAGTCTTGAGAATATTCTTCAGGCGATGATGGTCATCGGTGTTAATATCCCTGTGGATGGTAACAAGTACAAAATCATCAGGCTTTAATGACATATCCTCAAGGAAGCCAGGTTTTTTCTTTTCGGCAAGCTCACTGAAGAAGAGAGTATTATCGTACATTATGTCGCCTGTAAGGTAGATTTTTGGATTATCTATTGAATAAGGCGGACTGTTTTCAGGTCTGAAGCCTTCATTCCTGAGGGTTTTAAAGGCTGCATTTGTCGGAGCAAAGAGAAGTGTTGATGCATGATCACTCATTATCCTGTTCAACTCTTCAGGCATCATTTTGTTAAATGACCTCATCCCCGCTTCAATATGAATCACCGGGTAATGTAGTTTTGAAGCAGCTATTGCTCCTGCCAGGGTTGAATTGGTGTCGCCATATAAAACAACGCAATCCGGTTTTTCCTTAAGCAAAACCTCCTCAATACCTATAATCATCATTGCTGTCTGTCTGCCATGTCCTGCTGAGCCCACTCCAAGGTTGTAATCCGGTTTATGAATATCGAGCTCATCGAAAAAAACATCCGAAAGCTCCTTGTCATAATGCTGACCGGTGTGAACAAAGACTTCATCAAAATAATCTCTGAATGTTGTTCTGACAGCCCTGCTGATAGCCGAAGCCTAAATAATCTGGGGCCTGGCTCCGACAATATTCAGGAGTTTTATTTTAGACATTGATCGAGGTTCTTTTATCGGGTTAAATATAGATAAATATTGAAGTCTGCAAGGTGTTTTATAGCAGATAGGGCATCTTTTGTCCGGATGCCCTATCACTTTATCTTTTAACTTATTTGGCGTAATTTACAGCCCTCGTTTCCCGTATCACCGTTATCTTTATCTGTCCGGGATATGTCATTTCATTCTGAATCTTCTTCGCAATCTCAAACGACAGGCTCTCGGCCTCCTTATCTGAGACTTTCTCAGCCCCTACAATTACTCTCAGTTCCCTTCCTGCCTGGATAGCATATGTCTTCATAACTCCCGGGTATTGAAGGGCCAGGGACTCAAGTTCCTTCAAGCGTTTTATATATGATTCCACCACTTCACGACGGGCTCCCGGACGGGCACCTGATATGGCATCGCAGACCTGTACTATGGGCGCAATAAGTGTTGTCATCTCTGTCTCATCATGATGAGAGCCTATAGCGTTACATACTTCAGGCTTTTCCTTGTATTTTTCCGCCAGTTTCATTCCAAGGATTGCATGCGGAAGCTCTGGTTCATCATCCGGAACCTTCCCTATATCATGCAATAGCCCGGCTCTTTTCGCCAGTTTAGGGTTTAGCCCGAGTTCTGCGGCCATTATTGAACATAAATTAGCTACCTCGCGTGAGTGCATTAACAGGTTCTGACCATATGATGACCTGTATTTCATTTTGCCGATAAGCCTTATCAGTTCAGGATGAAGACCGTGAATCCCAAGATCAATGGTAGTCCTTTTACCAACCTCAAGTATTTCTTCTTCTACCTGTTTCCTTGTTTTTTCTACCATCTCCTCTATACGTGCCGGGTGTATCCTGCCGTCTGTTACAAGCTGGTGCAGGGCAAGTCTTGCAACCTCCCTCCGCACGGGATCAAAAGCCGACAGTACAATAGCTTCCGGCGTATCATCAACAATGATCTCTACTCCGGTAGCAGCTTCAAGGGCTCTGATGTTTCTTCCTTCACGTCCAATGATACGTCCTTTCATTTCATCCGACTCTATATGAAACACTGTAACTGCATTCTCAATAGCATTTTCGGCAGCAACTCTCTGAATAGTCTGAATTACTATACGTTTAGCCTCTTTATTGGCAGTCATCTTTGCTTCATCAAGAATCTCATTTATATACGATAAGGCTCCGGTTTTGGCTTCTTCCTTGAGTGACTCTATAAGATGGTTTTTCGCATCTTCTGCAGAGAAACCCGATATTGCCTCCAGTTGTTCGACCTGCTGACGATGCAGCTTATCAAGCTCTTCCGACTTTTTATCTATCAGATCAAGCTGTGAGGTAAGGTTTTCCTTTATGGCTTCAGCTTCATTTTTCTTCCTCTGCGTTTCTTCAATTTTTTGAGAAAGAGACAACTCTTTCTGTTTGATCCTGTTTTCAGCCTGGCTTATCCTGTTATTCTTCTCATTGATTACTTTCTCGTGCTCTGTTTTAAGCTGAAGAAACCTCTCCTTAGCCTGAAGTATCTTTTCCTTTCTGATAACCTCAGCTTCAGCTTCGGCCTCGCTAATAATTTTATTGCTTTTCTTTTTCAGTGCAACCTGCCATATCAGGTAGGATGCTCCGAATCCTATAACAAGCGCCGATAATCCCAGGATAATCAGCAACCCGTTAGTCATAGTACCTATTATTAAATCCATTACTCTCTGTATTAAATATATATATAAAAAACCCGCAAAGTTCCTCCAGATTTTATAAAACCCCATGTCTGCATGGCTGGAGTTACTAATACAGTTTGAACTTCCACTGTCCCGGGTATCCGGGATCCCATTGTCCCGATAAAATCGGGACGGGATGAGGCCTGTCCTGGCTATACTAAGGTCGCTCCAAAGTTTTAACTGTTGAGTTTCAAAAATGAATGAAGAAACAATGCGGGCACTTTTTTCCTATTTTAAAGAACGCTGTTACTCTTTTGTCTCAAGAACAGAATCTATCTTCTGTATCAATTCCTTCAAAGCATCAGGAAGATAATCTTTCTCAAGTCTTTCTTCTTCCTCGTTGAGTTTGATCACGTACTGCAGGGCAGCCATTGCCAAAAAATCCTGAACATCCTTGTCCGTGTACCTCTGTTTGTACTGAAGCACCTTCTCATTGATCATCCTGGCAGCTTTCCTGATCTTTTCCTCATTTTCCCTTTCCACTTTCAATGGATAATATCTGTCCGCTACATTAACTCTGATAGAAAGCTTATCATCCATTGTTATATCTTATCTGTTTAAAAGAGCAACACATTTGTCGATTTCCCGCACAAGTTCATTTATCTTTCTCTTCGCTTCCTGGGCATTTTCGCCCTCTCCCATCAATGCTCCTGATAATTTACTTCTTTCGTATTTTTTTTCCAGTTCTTTTAAATTCATTTCGCTCTCATGAAGACTTTTTTTAAGGTCCTCATTTTCTTTTTCCAACTCATCAAAACCATCTTTCAAAGCGCTATACCGGTTCAGCAAATCATCCAGTTTTCTGTTTAAAATAACTAACTCTTCGTAACCCTGACCGGTCATATCAAAATCTTTAGTACAAAATTAGTATAGTTAATGATATTTTCAAAAAATTGACTTAAATAGTTTGTCTTAATCGGGCATAACCTTAGCTTTGCACTTCTGTAAAATAAGTAATTCACTATTTCATGCTATTAACACGCCTGCTGCTTTTCAGCATCTTTCTCTTCAATATGCTGATTCCTGTCAATAATGACAAGGAATTATTTATATCGCCAGTAAAAATACCACTGCTTTTGTCTGCAAATTTTGGGGAACTAAGAGCAGACCACTTTCATTCAGGAATAGATATTAAAACCCAGGGTGTATCAGGAAAGGAAGTACTGGCGGCCGACAATGGATATGTTTACAGGATAAGCGTTACACCGGGCGGCTTCGGTAATGCTCTTTACATAAAACACCCATCTGGTTATTCAACGGTTTACGGACACCTTGACAGGTTCAGACCCGACATTGCAGAATATGTCAGATCGCACCAGTACTCCGGAAAGAGTTTTACCATTACACTCTTTCCTCCTGCTGAAATGTTTCCCGTTAAGCAGGGAGATCTTGTGGCATATTCCGGGAATACCGGAAGCAGCGGTGGCCCTCACCTTCATTTCGAAATCAGGAAATCATCAGGGGAAAAACCACTAAATCCTCTTCTATTCAAATTTAATATTACAGATCATATTCCTCCGGTCATTGAAAAGATAACTGTGTATCCTCTTTCCGACCATACACTTGTTAATGGTGGTAACCAGATGAAGATGCTCACAGTTTCAGGAGGTCACGGGAATTATTACATACCATCGGATAAGGTACTTACAATTGACGGGCCTGCCGGTTTCGGAATCAAAGCATTTGACCTGCTCAATGGCAGCTACAACAGATGTGCTGCATATTCAATTGACCTTTCAATCGACAGTACACGCATTTACAGGTATTCGATGGATGGTTTTAGCTTTGGTGAATCACGATATGTCAACAGCCATATCGACTATGCAACTTACCAGAAAGACAATGTGCATTTTGAGAGGATGTTCGTTCTTCCAAATGACAGGCTTGATGCGTACAGCAACCTTGTAAACCGGGGCATTTTTAATTTCAATGACAGAAACATCCATAATGTAAGGATTACAGTAAGTGATGCTTATAACAATAAATCAGTTCTTTCTTTCAAGGTAAAGGCAGGTAACGGAAAGGCCTCCGCCAATGCCGCATTTCACGGCAGATATAACAAGGTAATGCCGTATGAAAACATCAACCGTTTTACAGATGATGGCATCTATGTGGCTATACCTGCCGGAGCTCTGTATGACACACTTTATTTCTACTATAACAGGGTTCCCGGATCGCATGACATGCTCTCCGATCTTTTCAGTGTTCACAACAGGTTCACCCCGATCCAAAAAGCGTTCAATCTTTCTATAAAGCCCAACAGGATACCCGCCGGAAAAGAATCAAAAATGCTTATCATAGAACTTGATGACAGGAAAAACAAACACGCAGTAAACAGCAGATGGTCTGGCAATTACCTGTCTGCAGAAGTTACCAATTTTGGAAATTTCTATATAGGAATTGACACTGTGGCGCCTGAAATATCAGCCCCCGGCCTGCACGATGGGATAGATCTCGGCAACAGGGAAACAATAAAGATCAAAATTAAAGACGAGCTGTCAGGGATAAAATCATACAATGCTGAAATTGACGGCAAATGGGCGCTTTTTGAGTATGACCTTAAGAATGATCAGCTGGTTTACAGCTTTGATTCAGAAAGACTGGAAAAAGGCAAAGATCACCATCTTGAATTAACCGTAACCGATAATGTGGGTAATTTAAATGCCTATAAGTGCGATTTTACATGGTAATAT
>JBJKPQ010000143.1:0-5389 GCA_046706305.1 Bacteroidales bacterium | reverse complement strand
ATGCGGAAATCATTCCTGAACTTGCCTCCCTCCTGCAGATCGTGGTTATTATAAACATAATCCTGGATAAATTCAGAATACGGGTGCATGGTCCTTAGCTTATAAACCTTTATCATACGCCCTTCCCTGCCTATCCTTGGGAGCGCTATCAGCGGACCGTAGAATGTTCCGTTGTGGGGCAGCGGTTCCGTTACTTTCCTCGCCTCAATACAGAGCTGATTACCAATAAATGATTCCTGCTTTATCCTGAATCCTGCTCTTGACAGGCGCCCGAGCGCCTCGGCCCTCGACAATACGGTGTTGTTTCCATGTGTAAGGAACATATAGAGTCCCCTTGTAAATTTGATCTTTGGCAATACACGCTTGACAATGAAATCGAAGAAGTAATAAATATAGTTCAATACCGGGGGGAACTTTTTAAGTATCCTCTCCTTGCGCTGATCTTTTGTTTCAACACAACAGAAGAAATACCCTCCCGGACGAAGCTTTTTATTTACGGCTTCGAAGAACTCGTTCATTCGTTTTATGTCGTTAATCCTGTGCAGATTGACAATATAATCGTAGGTATCGCGTCCAAGGCTTGTGATATTGAAAGTAGTTGTTGTGGAAAGCACTGCGGTATTCGCCGATATCTTACTGCCGGTCATCTCAATAATGGCTTTTGTCATATCGGAGCCACACTCAGTCTCAAGAGCATTTTTTATCCTGGGATTCACATCAACTGGTTCATCCGGATGATCTCCGTTCCCGTTGCCGTTTGTTCCGTTTACCAGGTCATATTCTGTCGGTTTGGATCCACCGCCAGTATTATCAAAATCGTGTAAAGTTGCTTTTTTATAGGCCACGTACACCGAACCAAAAACCAGTTCAAAAAAAGTTGCCAATAAAGCGGTACCAAGCACTATTGTCCTCGAATAATCGTAATCCCTTGTTGAATACATTATAAGGGCTGTTATGGAAATAGCGATGATATTGCTGGTGATTATCCTGCTGAACAGGGTGGTGAAGTTTATTATTTTTTGACGGTGCATCTTCCCGTTGATAAGGGAAACCACTATCCATATAAGAGCAAGCATTATGAAGAAAGGGGCATGCGATGGAAGATATGACTTAAAACTCGACGGTTTGGTCCATATCATTACCAAAAAGGATATTGCCAGGAAAACGATATCCGCAAATAATGTGATTGCTCTGAACCTTCTCTTTTCCATCAGAACATGACTTTTCTCTCAATCCTCGGTGTGAAGTAAGTAATTTTTCAGAAGAATTATTCAATTTTGGATAGAAAAATTTGGATGGCGCAATGGAACAAAGGCACAAGGGCGCAAGGGCGCAAAGGCACAAAGGCATAAGGGCGCAAGGGCGCAAGGGAAAAGGGGCGTAAATTCAATAGCTTTTTGTTTACAACCCACTCTTTAGTCTTTATTATATTTTTTCATTTGGCTACGCCGAGCTCGGCTAAGGCAAAAGACAAATTTTGTCCATCAGTATGCTCGCTCCACAGGCCATCCCCACTACTTTCTGTACAAAATTTCGGACCGGTGACCGGGAGAACCCCGCCCCTGGCCCCTCTTCACCTGCGCATAAATGCTACGGTGAACAAAGCCAGGAGGGGAGTCTGACAGAATGAACTCACTACTCAAACTCAAACTCACTCTCACTCTCACACTGTCTTAACCCACCCCTAGCCCCCCCGACGCTTCGGTCGGGACGAGCCCGACGCTATCGGTCGGGACAGGCCTCCCGAGAGGGGAACCAAGAGCCCAAGCCTAACCATTATGTCGTTGTGCCGTTGCGCCGTTGAGCCTTTGCGCCGTTGAGCCTTTGCGCCTCTAAAATCCATACGTCACTCCGAAATTGATCGTATTCCTCTTACCGAAGAAATACCCCGGTGTCCAGGCCGGATTGCCCGATATATCGCTAACAAAAAATGAGCCCCAGATATACAGATCGTTGATAAGCTGGTAAGAAGCCTTTATGCCGTACGACCTGTTATGCCACTCAACGGAAGCCAGGGGCGGGTTTCCCAGTCGGTCGGTGCCGAGGGCAGTATAATCAGGACCCCGTATTGCATCCAGGAAAAAAAGGTTTAGATCCATAGTCCTGAGGGGATGGTAATCGAATGCCAGGTACCACTCACGGGCATTATCCTTCAGGTAGTGACCCAGGTTATATCCTGCATTTTCAAATGTAAGGACGGGCACATTATGCCTAAAGGTAAGCGGATAGGTATAAGTAAATTCTGTTGTAAATGACAGGTTGCTGAAAGGAAAATCGCTGAGCCTGAAGCCGGCTTTATAACTGAAGAAATTCCACTGGTCTTTTTCTGTGAACCTCCGCACCGACAGCTCATCTATAAACCAGGTAGCGTAGAGATGAAGATGTTTGATCTGCCTTGAACTGGCATTTAGGTACATCTGAGAATTCATATTGTTAATTCCTGATGTCAATGAATGGTCTTCAGACTTATAAAAGAACAGCGGTATCAGGTAGGCAGGGTTGGCATTATTGTCGCTGTAAACAATACTGTTCCCGACAGAAAGGTAAAGGTTTTTAACAGGTATGAATGTAAACATGTTTGCAGCTATGAACTTCTTGAAATATACCTCGCGGTAACTTGTTCCATAGCTGTTGCTTAGCCAGTAGGAGTTACTGCTGTCGACAACCATGGAGTTCAGCCATCCGTGGAAATAGTTGAAATCAAACCACTTTGCAGGTTTCAGATGCAGGCGCAGCTGAACAAAAGTAGGGTTGTTACCTCCGAATATACTGGCTCCGTTATAATTATCGCCCCATTCGAGGTTGTCCTTTACAAGTCCGGCATCCCCCCACTTCCATGAGTAAGTTACCCCACCCTGCATCTCACTCCAGTCTTTACCATTCTTGATATGTCCGTCGGTCCTGGCTGTCAGGTACTGTGGCTTACCAAGGAGAGGTTTCTCATGGTTATCGCGCAGGGAGGCATAGAATCCCCAGTGCCCGACATATCCCCTTGCCTCAACACCGTTACGCCAGTATGTGGCTCTGCCTTCGGAGTTATGAAATATCTCGCCTCCCAGTATGGGATTAACAGTGAGAGAAAACAGGGTATCGCTGTAATAAAAGAAATCAAATCTCTTGCCTTGCCGGGGCCCTTTAAACCACATGGCTTTACTACTGTCATCAGCCATCTCTTTACCTGGCAACGTTGCACCGTCATACCGTTGTACCTTTGAATAACCCACCCCCTGCCCCTCCTCACCTTCGCGTAAATGCTTCGGTGAGCGATGCGGGGAGGGGAGTCCTACGGTATTAGCTGTTGTGCCATTGTGCCCTTGTGCCCTTGTGCCATGGAGCCGTTTCTTCTCTTTGCCAAAATCCAGCATGTAAAAATCAAGCTCTTTTCTCTGCCTGTTATTGAGTTGATCTCTTTTACCATCGATCTCTTCCAGACATTCTGCTATGAAAAGCCGCGACCAGGGTTTGACGGCGGAGTTGACCTCTGTCAGATGCAGCATTGCCATCTCATCGAGGAAATCATAGATGCCCCTGTTTGCGACAGTCTGTGGCACTGCCTGACCGTATGCATCCGGATGCATCACCAGGGAGAAAATGAGAATGCTGGTTAATATGGATATCCGCTTCACTGATACGACAAGGTTATAATTAAACAAATATAGGATATTTTATGTGTTACAAAGAGGGGAAAGGAGGATGGAGGGAAGGAGAAATTATTGTTACACAGAGGCAGCGTGCCTGGAAGCCCCCTACAGGGGGGTGGGGGTGAAAGTGAAAAAGGAGAAGGTTTTTGTTACACAGAGGTGCACTGAGAAGGCACAGAGGGTCACAGAGAGAATTACTTTTGTATGATACCGGCTATAAACCGGTGCCAATGTAGTTACCGCTATCCGCTCTTCCGGTTACCAATCTTCCGGTCCTCCGGTTACCGGTTTCCGGTTCCCGGTTATCGGAAAAACGAAAATCAATTGTCGAAAAGTCAACGAGCAAAACAATTCCCCGTCATTTTCCGTTATATACCTTGTAAATCCGGTAACAGGCTAACATTAACACCTATAAGCATGAAAAGAAAAGGTTTTTTAGCAGTCATTGCTTTACTGCTAACGGGTATCTGCAGCATCTCATACGGTCAGGATAGTAATACAGGACCGTCAAAATACAGTGCCGGACTCTCGGCCGGTTATAACCGCGGATTCGGTATGCAAGGCCATTTCACTCTTCATAATTTTACTACGGGCTTCCCTTTCGAGATGAGGTTCGGACTGGGTTATTCACATCTTAATCCGGGTAATGCTCTCGATGCACGACGTATCTTTGTAAACAATAACACAAACGGAACACCTGAGAAAAAAGGAAGGTCATTCGACTTCAGGCTCGATCTGATGATTCACCAGGCAGTCTTTAATATTGATAATTCATTCCTGGTTTTCGGTCCGAGGTTTTCATCTTTCACGGGCGATTTTAAATACGTGGGTGGTAACGAGGATTTTGAAGTGAAATCAAAACAATGGGGAGCCGGTGCAGGCATCGAACACCAGTTCAGGATGTATAAGAACCTGTATTTCAACATTTCTTACGGTCTCGACTTCTATTTCCCCTCAACCCTTACCGGTCACGATACTTCCTACAGTCCCGATAACGATAATGTCAATGTGAGAACAGATAACCTCAACGGCGACCTGCCTTTCACGTACAGGGATGCCGACAGGGCTATAGCCCAGCCACGGTTTATGCCAAGGCTGATGCTGGGGGTGATGGTGGATTTGTAGAAAGGTGTCGGGTATCAGGTGTCAGGCGACAGGGATAGAACCTATGGGATAAGGATTGATTCCTTCGGACTCCCTTCGGAGGGGTTGGGGGCATAGCCGTCAACCTAATGGGTTGCATTTTTTTGATAATGAACCACATGATTATTTTTTATCTCATTCCTTAACTAATATATTCAGCTCTTCCAGAGCTGTAAGAAGTTGATTGGCATTCTACCCCTGGTTCCACCAGGGATTATTCATATTTGGCTCTTTCAGAGCCGTATAGACGAAAAAAGAACTGACTGTCCGCTTTCAGCAGGAATTGCTCTCCGTTTTCCTCAGGGATGTGTGTCTGCTAAGAGCAATAATGAGTGTTTGTTTTCAGCAAGAATATGCAGATTTCGCCCGGGGCTTTTTTATGGAGGCCTTTGACAAACTTTTACAGCTGTATTTATCGAGCCACGAAGTGGCTTAATATGAATAACCCCGGTGAAGCCGGGGGTAGAGGCTAACTCAGTGATTTTAAGCCCTGCAAGGGCTTAATTTACTTGAAATTTATATCAATAAGGAGCTAATGTAAAATAAGAATTACCAACTGCTTCACAGATCTGGCTGATTCAAATAATCCCTTAGGTTGACGGCTA
>JBJKPQ010000142.1:0-33869 GCA_046706305.1 Bacteroidales bacterium | reverse complement strand
TATCACAGAAGGGTCATTAACAAGGGCACGTGCCACAGCTACTCTCTGCTGCTCTCCACCGCTTAGTTCGGATGGTTTGTGCTCAAGCCGTTCCGTAAGGTTGAGAAAACCCAGAAGTTCCGATGCTTTCTTTTCAGCTTCTGATTTACTTTTTCCTGCTATATATGCCGGAATACAAACGTTCTCCAGGGCGGTGAATTCTGGAAGCAGCTGATGAAACTGGAAAACGAAACCTATGTTTTTATTACGGAAGGATGCAAGTGACTTTCCTTTTAACTTACTAATGTCCATTCCATTATGTTGAACTACCCCGCCATCCGGACGGTCAAGTGTACCAATAATCTGAAGAAGAGTTGTTTTGCCTGCACCACTGGCGCCAACAATAGATACAACCTCACGGTCCCTGATAAGTAAATCAATACCTTTCAGAACCCTTAGCTCTCCGTATGATTTTGTAATACCGGATGTTCTGATCATAATTAACCGCAGTGGATATTCAATTGTTATTGCTTTTCTCCGGTTGTATCTTTTGTCCCTTTCCTGCTTTTCCCGGTACCGGAAGCGGTATTTGCTTTAGTACGCTTTGAACTTTTGCTTTCAGTTCCTTTTGAACGTGCCGGTGCTTTCTTTGTAACTGTCTCAGCTGATGAACTGACTGTTTCCGGACTTTCGGGGCTTTTTACTGTCTCTGTATCCTTATTAAGATTATCGGCTATCTCCTGTGCATCATTTTGAATATTATCCTTAACCTCAACCATACTTTTCCTGGCATCGGATGTGATATCATTCATATCATTCTTTATAGAATCAGATACCTCGTTTAAGTCCTTGTTAAGTTTATTTGCATATCCTGTCACATCATCTTTTATAGAATTTGTAACATCATTAAGATCCTTGCGAATATCCTGGGTACTGGTCTCAAGCTCGCGCCGAATATCATCAGTTGCCTTTTTAAAGTCACGCATGCCTTTACCCAGGCCTCTTGCTATTTCGGGAAGTTTTTCTGCACCGAACAGAAGAAGGGCAACTATTACGATAATAAAAATTTCCTGACCGCTCATAAAAATTCTATTTTATGTTCCTCCGTTAATGCTTACAAAGTTAACAAGTTTAATTATATTCCTGTTATTTTAAAACTCATAAAACAGGAGCTTTTTAAAAAGTTAAGAAATATTTAAGACTATTACTGATGCACAGGCAGGATGGAAAACCAGCGTTAACAATAACATGGTATAAGGGACTAATATAATCCGGCCCGGTTTTGCTGTGGTGTGCGGATATAAAAAGAGTAACGCTGCCTCATATGTTAAATCAAACTTTGAGACAGCGTTCTTTATTTTTCTAATAAAAATGTGCTATTCAGCTTTTTGCCTTCCTTTTTTTCCCGGGATCTTCATCAGCATTCCCTTTATGCGATGTATCATACATCAGGGCTGTCGCCACGAATACCGATGAATATACACCTGTACCAATACCTACCAGCAGGGCGAACATAAAACCACGTATCACTGCACCGCCAAAGATAAACATGGCCACGATAGTGAGTATAACTGTAAGAGTTGTGTTTATCGTTCGACTCAGAGTTGAGTTGATAGCCATGTTAAGAACCTCTTTCATAGGCCTTTTCCTATATAATGGAATATATTCCCTGAGCCTGTCGAAGACGATCACGGTATCGTTCACCGAGAATCCCACCACGGTAAGTATTGCCGCTATAAAGGCCTGGTCTATCTCCATGGAAAACGGCATAATACCCCAGAAGATTGAATAAACCCCCAGAACAAGCAGTACATCATGGAAAAGTGACATAACCGCGCCGAATCCGTACTGCCAGTAGCGGAACCGCATGAATATATAGAAGAAGATGAGTACAAGGGCTATACCCACGGCATAGAAAGCATTTATCTTAATATCGGCTGCAACAACCGGCCCCACTGTCTCTGAGCTGACACGGTACTTGCTAAGGAATTCTTCCTTGGTTGTATTAGGCGGAACCATGCTCTTAAGTCCGTCAAAAAGTTTTGTTTCCACTTCATCATCAACCCCGGATTCATTGATCTTGTATTTGGTTGTTATCTTAACCTGGTTCACATTACCATATGTAACAACCTGTGGCAGTTCACCGAATTCCGGAGTCAGCAGGGAGGCAACCTTCTCTGTTGTAACGGGTTCATCAAAACGAACCACGTATGTACGGCCACCTGTGAAATCAATACCCGGATTGAGCCCTTTAATGAATAACGAAACAATACCGGACAGGAGTATTACTCCTGAAAGAACATAGAAGTACTTACGCAAACCAATAAAATCGATTTTTGTATGCTTAAACAGGTTTGCCGTAAGTTTTATTGAGAAATGTACTTCCTTATTTTTCTTAAGAAGACTGTCATATATAAGTCGGGTTATAAAGATAGCCGTGAAGAGAGAAGTAAGAATACCTATAACAAGAGTTGTTGCAAAACCCTTTATCGGACCCTGTCCGAAGAGGTAAAGAACAACCCCGGTAAGAAGGGTAGTAACGTTTGAGTCGATAATTGCAGAGTAAGCATGTTTATACCCGTCGGCCACAGCCAGCTTAACGCCTTTCCCGGCACGCAACTCTTCCCTGATACGCTCAAAGATAAGAACGTTGGCATCCACCGCCATACCCATCGTCAGGACGATACCCGCTATACCGGGCAGGGTAAGAACAGCGTTCAGGGACGCAAGGACACCAAAGAGGAGGAAGACGTTGGCAACCAATGCTATGTTGGCTATCAAACCGGCGCTTCTGCTGTAATAGAATATCATAAAAGCAAGCACAAGCACAAATGCTATTACGAATGAAACAAATCCTGAATGAATTGCTTCCTTACCAAGTGTCGGACCAACAACGGTATCTGAAATGATCCTTGCCGGGGCCGGCATTTTACCTGATTTCAGGATATTGGCAAGGTCGTCTGCTTCTTCTATAGTAAAATCACCTGTTATCTCAGTAGATCCGCCGGTTATCTCATTCTGTACCCGCGGGTCAGATCTTACATATCCATCGAGAACAACAGCAATACAACGGCCAATATTTTCACGGGTCATTCTCGCCCATGTCTTGGCGCCTTCGGAATTCATGGTCATGTCCACTTTTACATCACCGTTTACCCCTGTTGAGGTTCTTGCCGAGGTAACGGCATCACCGTTAAGAGGAGGCCTTCCGTCGCGGGTGGTAATCTTAATGGCATGAAGTTCGTATAGTGATTTTGTGGGGTCATATTTGTAAGGATTCTGACTCCAGAGGAATTTCAGGTTCCTTGGGAACAGTGCCCTGATCTGCTTCATTTTAAGATAATAGTCAACTTTCGCTGTATCTCTTGCCTCAGCCAATCCTATCATATCCGAGGGCAATGGTTGTCCTTGTGCATCAACCCGTGGGCTGAGAATACCGAACAGGGGATTCTGTTTTGTAAAAGCTTCCCTGGTGGTTGCTTCCTGGGTATTTGTAGTGTCCTTGTCGATAAGATCGAGAAGAGACTGGTCTTTCTTTGTTGTATCAGATGCTGCAGTACTCTCACCCTTGCCTGCTTCAGTTACTTTAGAATTATCCTTGTTTGCGAGTATCTCTTTTAAAAGGTTATTCGCCTGGGAAAGATAACCTATAACCTCACTGTTCTCATAAGTTTCCCAGAATTCGAGGTTGGCTGTACCTGAAAGAAGTTCCCTGACCCTTTTAGGATTAGTCTGGCCCGGAAGCTCAATAAGGATCCTGCCTTTTGTAGAAAGCTTTGTTATGTTCGGCTGAACAACTCCGAATCTGTCGATCCTTGTTCTCAGAATATTGAAAGCATTATCAATGGCATCATCAACCTCACTGTTCAGTACCTTCATCACCTGATCGTTGGTTGAATTGAAATTGATTTTGTCTTTCAGCTCAGGTGTCCCGAAAATAGCTGACAAACGTGCATTAGGATCTATCTCCCTGAAAGCCCTGTCGAAGAGAGTAAGGTAATCAGCCTGACTCTGCCTCTGCATCTCCCTTGCCCGGACAAGAGCCTCATTAAATGTCTTATCTGTACTATAGTTTGAGAGGGCTTTCAGAATATCTTCCACCGACACCTCCATGATCACGTTCATACCACCCTTAAGGTCAAGACCAAGGTTAAGTTCCTTCTTCTGGCACTCCTTGAATGTGTTGCCAAGAAAACTCCATTTGTCTTTGGGAAGGGAGGAAATTGAATCGAGATAATAGGTCTCCTTAACAAGGCTTCCTTTTGCATATGCCTTGGCATCCTTATTTACTTTATAGGTTGCCACGGTAAAAGAAAGCTGGTAAATAGATACTACCCCCAGTGCTATTGCAAGGACGAGTATTGCTGCTTTATTCTGCATTTGTCTTTACTTTTGGAATTATTTCGATAATATTTATAATTCTACTTAATTGAGGCGCAAAGATAAAAATTTTTTACAAATACGCCTGACATTAACATAATGAATTAGCACACTGAAAAAAGTCAGATAAGCTAAAAATTAGCATGATAATCCCCGCACGATGTTCCGGCTAAATTTCAAATGCAAGTTTTAATAAAATTTCGATTTACACAAGCTAAAAGAGGGTATCTTAAAAGCAATAACTTATTAACCACCAGTTTGATTTGTACCTCCTCCCGGGCTACCTGCTTACCACAGAAAAATTTACCGGGCCGCCTTTTTCTTCCCTTTGTACGGCTAAGTAGTTAAGAATTACTTTTAAGACACCCTCTCCGGATAAGATTTTAAAAAATATTGATCAGTTCAAAAGCTGATCGTAGTCAGTATCCAGAGGTTTATTATTGATAAAGTCGAAAAGTGTCAGCTGCCTTATGTTAAAGAAATAGGTCCAGTAATCCTGCAATGACTGTACATATGCCCTCCTGTTCTGGTCTTTCCTGTTATCAGCATCATTGAGATCGAGTACGGCTATTTTACCGATCAGGAATCGTTGTTTCGTAACCTCGTACCTTTTCATGGCAACGGTATCTGACTTGGCAGCTATTTCAACCTGGTTTTTCTGGAGGTTAAATTGTTCAACATCGAGGAAAAGGTTCTGCTGGAAGTCAATGAGGGCCTGTTTTGCCTGTACCTGTGCAAGTTCGAGGCTCGACTTTGCCATTTCATATCGTCCTTTAGCCAGGCCCCAGTCGAGGATTGGCATTGTAAAACCAATAAGGACCCTTTGTGAATTACTCAGGTTATTATATGCAGCTGTTACATCTGTTGATTGCTGTGAATATCCAAGGGATGCCGTAAGACTGGCATTAAGTCCCTTTGAAGCTTTCGCCTGGGCTGCACTGCTCTGAGCATTAAGCACATTTATCCTTTGTGTCAGAATTTCCGGGTTATTAGCCATTGCCAGGTTAAGAACCTTTTCCATGTCCACCTGCAGATCAGGCACCTGTGTCGGAAGAATAAGTTCTATCTGTACATTCTCGTTATAGCCCAGGAATGATCTGAGCCTGATCTCACGGTCGCGCAGGTTCATATCGGCCTGCTTCCTTGCAGTTTCGGCATTAAGCCAGGAGAGTTGCATCTGGAGAAGTTCATCCTCGGCAATAGTACCAAGCTGGTACCTGCCCTGGGCAATACGATAAAGAGTATCGGCGTTGGAATAGTTCATCTCTGCAATCTGTTTGTTAATCTGAGCAAGGGCCAGTGAGAAAAAGTTCCTGACTGCATTAATATGAACATCTTCTATATTCGAAAGATATGTCTTCTTTGCAGCCTCATACCGGACAGGTTCAATCTTTTTCTCCCATTTAAGCGAGTTATACATACGAATAGGCTGCGTTACATTAATGCTTATGGGGTCGGTTATATAGTTTGTCGGCAGTCCTTTCTGAATATCCTTGAAAAGGGTTAAGTCTGATCTCAGAGAAATAACAGTACCGGTAACACCTATATTCTGAGAGAGCGAGAGGGTCCCAAGGTTACTGATAGTGTTGTTGGCCTTATATTCGTACTGATCTGTTTGTGAATTATAAATCTTATCGAGACCGTTGCTGAAATCAGGAGTTGTACCGGACAGTGTAAGAGAAGGTAGAAACTGTGCTTTGAATGATCTGTACTGCCAGTAACTAGAACGGTACCTGTGCTTGGCCATCAAAGCATTTGTCGACTGCTCTTCAGCCAGCTTTATTACCTCCTCGAATGTTAGTTTTTTTACTTCCTGTGCATTAATTGTTCCGGCAGAAAACAGCAGCACAGCAGCTATTGATAATATACAAAACTTCTTCATTTTTAATAATTTATTCATATCTCAATGATTCGATTGGATCCTTCTCAGAAGCTCTTTTGGCTGGTGAATACCCGAAAATAACGCCAACAGCGGCGGACACTCCGAAAGCAATAAATACTGAGAAGAAAGACACAATTGTCATTATACCTGCTATCTGTTCAATAAGCTTAGCCATAATAACCCCGAAGAAAACTCCGATAAATCCACCTGTTACACTTATAAGGACAGCTTCAGCAAGGAACTGTACAACTATATCCATTTTTTTTGCTCCAATAGCCATCCTTGTTCCTATCTCTTTTATTCTCTCCATAACAGAGGCAAACATAATATTCATAATGCCAATACCCCCGACTATCAAAGATATACTTGCAATAGCCCCAAGTACTATGTTAAAGATATCCTTTGTCCTTTGCTGCTGCTTTAGAAGCAATTCAGGGACAGTTATCTCAAAATCCTTTACGCCAGAGTGTCTCCTGGTGAGCATCCGGCTGAGTATCTCAGTGGTTGGTGCAAGCTGTTCGGTTTCATTTACCTGGACGACTATCCTGTCGAGCTGGTTATAATTGGTTTCCGAATCGCTTGAAGCATCTGAGCTGCTCGATACGATCCTGGCCATCCCGGGTCCCCTGAAGAATTGCAGCGAAGAGGCTTCAGATACAAGCTTGGTATTCAGAAGAGCCCTGTTCTGGTACCTCAGTAACATTGTATTAATAGGGATATAAATATTGTCATTATACACATTAACACCTTTTTCCTCAAAACCGGTAAGGCTAACATTTGTTTTTTGTAAAACACCTATAACCTTAAGCCATATGCCGTTGAATTTGATATACTGCCCCAGCGGATCTATCTTGCTGAAGAATTTAGCACGTATATTGGCTCCAATTATGCATACCTGTATTCCGTTATCTTCCTGGTACTTATTAAAAAATGTGCCGGCTACAAGAGGCAGGTTATAGAGATAGAAATAATCGTTTGAAACACCAACGAGCTTAGCAGTATATTTAACACCATTGAGAACTGCTGTTGAGTTGAATGAGATCTCCGGACTAATCCTTTTTACCGAAGGAATAGTCTCCCTGATAGCATCAACATCAAGCATGCTTAGTCCCCTCGAGAATTTTTTCTGTTGCTTCTCACCCCCATCAGTGGAAGAGGTTTTGTCCGGTATTACAGGGTTGATAAGAATGTTATTCACACCCACCATTTTCATCTGTTCCATTATCTCCTGCTTTGCTCCCTTACCGATAGCAAGCATTGCGATAACGGCTGCCACGCCGAATATTATACCCAACGCTGTAAGCATCGACTTTAGTTTGTTGGATATAATGGATTCGACAGCAATTTCTATATCGTGGAAATATCGTAGGATAAATTTGAGCATTATATTTCAGTTTAAGTAATTATTTCTGACAAATTAAGCATCTCAATCCCAATTAATTCTGTCTCTGCTGCCCGGGCTGTGAAGGCATTCTCCTTCTTACAGAAGTATCTCTTACGGCTCCCGGCTGTCTGACCGGGTTATTAGTTGTTCGTCCTGAAGAAACGGTATCTCCCTGCCTGCCCTGAGCCTGACCGGGACCCTGACCCGAATTCCTCATATTACGGAATCTTTCCATCATTTCAGGCGATATGTTCCTGCCACCTCTGCCACCCATCTGGCTGCCTCTTTCCCTTGCCTGTTCTGCTTCCTGACGTGCTTTTTCTTCAGCTTCCCTCTTGGCTTTCTCATGTTCTTTGATTGTAGCTATCAGGTCAGTACCAACAAGCTTGAATTTATCAGGTTTCTCCGGTGTACTCAGATAGATCTTTTCCCCTGGCTTAACACCCTGTTCAACAACAACATTATTTTCATTTGATTCGCCAAGAACAACAATCTGTTTTGTTCCTTTCCTTGTATAGACAAAAGGAATACTGTCGGTACCTGTCTGAACACATTCAAGAGGTATATAAGTAACATTATCGAGGGTCTTTGTTATGATCTTGTTACCTGTTGTCATTGACGGTCTGAGTATAGGATCCGATTCGTTTACATCAATTATTACCTCAAACACCTTTGCATCCGCGTTTGGTAACTGTTCCCCGATATTTGCAACGCTTGTTACCACACCGGTATATTGCTTTTCAGGAAATGCATCAACCTCTATTTCAACCTTTTGCCCGGTCTTTACCTTACTTACATCTATTTCATTGACATATGTCTTTGAAATCATGGAAGACATGTCGGGCAGTGTGGCAACGACATTATCCCATGGGCTGATAGACGACCCGACCTTTCGCTTTGTCCCTGTCCTGTCGCGCTTATAGATAATCATCCCGTCGGCCGGTGCCGTTATAACAAATTTGGAAAGTATTGTCTGCAGATCATTAACTCTCTGGCGCTGTTCCTCCAGCTGGGTCTTGCTTGTACGCATATCGGACTTGGCCTGCTCAACTCTCAGGGAATAGCCCCTGATTGCCTGATCAAGTGAACGTTTGGCTTTGTCAAGTGCAATTTCTGCCTGCCTTATTGTTGTGGGAGGTTCATATTTTGACTGCTGGAGAGTAATAGCTGCCTCTTCAACGGAAAACCTGAGGTTCTTTATGTTATCCCTGAGGTTACTAAGTGTTACAGCTGAATCAAGCTGTTTCAACTCCAGGTCAGTTTCATATGTTGTAAGCTTGTCAAGTTCATCCTTCAGAGTATTATCAAACTGAGTCCTGTCAAGAGTGGCTACATAATCACCTTTTTTTACTTCAGTTCCTTCAGGAACCATATCGGTGATCTTAATGTCCATTGCCCTGAGACTCCTGCTCTGCTGAAAATCAGGACCTGTTATATCGGTGGAGTTTTTTGCTTCCAGTTCCCCCGTTGTGGTGACAATAATATCAAATTCCCCTTTCTCAGCTACAGCATACAGGTTAGCTATGTCCTTCCTGGAAGCTACCCTGTTAATAATGATCAAAGCTATAATCGCCACTACTGCAACAATTGCGGAAATAATTATCGTTTTTTTCATCATAAAATGAATTTTGTTAGAAATTATGATGCAGCTCGCATGTATGGTATATTTTTTCCATGTATCCTAAAATGTTTAACATGCTCGGTTCATCTGTATTAAAATTATTGACTGATTACTAAATCAGGCACAAAAGTATTAAAAAGGGGTTCCCTTTTTTAGTCATTAACAATATTTAACATCATTACTTTTTGCCTTACAGAGTTTTTGACACCGGGGATTAGGAATTTATTCCGGATTAAATATGAATTATTTAATCAATTAGGATTTTTTAACAATTTGAATAACTGCATCAGCCAGGTTTTCAGCCTCCTGAGCTGTTTTACCTTCGGCATAAATTCTCATTATGGGTTCAGTATTTGATTTCCTTATCTGCACCCATCCGGATGGATGGTCTATCCATAATCCGTCTCTTTCGTCCGCCCTTCTTCCGGAAAACTCCTTCCTGACTGATTCAATAATACTACTGAATTCAGTTTCAGGAGAAAGAGACAGCTTCTTCTTTGCAATAACATAATCAGGATAAAGGCTTCTTAGACCGGTAACTTTCATCCTGCTTTTAGCCAGGTAAGAAAGTACCAGGGCAATGCCGGCCAGTGCATCGCGTCCGTAATGCAGTGCAGGATAGATCACTCCTCCATTACCTTCACCACCAATAACTGCATCTCTCAGCTTCATTTCTTCCACAACATTAACTTCACCGACTGCTGATGCAAAATGAGAGCATCCGTATTTCCCGGTAACATCTCTGAGTGCCCTTGTGGAAGACATATTTGATACCGTGTTTCCAGGTGTGTGCTGCAGTATATAATCAGAGACTGCAACAAGTGTATATTCCTCTCCGAACATACTGCCATCCTCACAGATAAGAGCCAGCCTGTCTACATCCGGATCAACAACAAAGCCTATATCGGCACCTGAACTTACCACCAGTGCTGAAATATCTTTCAGGTTTGCCGGTAACGGTTCAGGATTATGGGCAAAATTACCATCCGGTACCGTATTAAGTTCTATTATTTTTTTCACTCCCAGTTCATTCAGCAGCTCAGGCAGGATAAGGCCCCCCACTGAATTGACACAATCGATGGCAACTGTAAAATCAGCTGCCGCTATTGCTTCCGGATCAACAAGATCAAGATCCTTAATCTTCTGTATATGCTTCTTCCCCCAGCTGTCATCTGATTCCAGGCTCCCTTCCATCCCGTTTACTGCAAAATCAAAATCCTCCCTTTCTGCAATCTTAAGTACCATGGTCCCATCTGCATCCGAGAGAAATTCACCCTTTTCATTCAGAAGCTTAAGCGCATTCCACTCTGCCGGGTTATGGCTTGCAGTTATTATTATTCCGCCGCTGGCGCCTGTTCCTGTAACAGCCATTTCCACAGTGGGAGTAGTAGCCATTCCAAGATCAGTCACATCGATCCCGAGTCCCCTCAGGGATGAAATCACCAGGCTGTTAACCAGGGGACCTGACCTTCTGGCATCGCGTCCGACAACAATCCGGATTCCCTTTTTCCCGTGTCGCTGCAGCACCCATGTGCCGAATGCTGATGCAAATTTCACTATATCGACCGGAGTCAGGTTTTCACCTGAATGGCCTCCAATTGTTCCTCTGATTCCTGATATTGATTTTATTAGTGCCATAATTATATATTAGATTTTCACTTATACAAAGGTGCAAAAAAAACACCAGATCATATAACTAAATAATTGTACCTTTGCATCCTGATAATTAAGCGATATTGAGAAAAGCAACAGTGGCTTCAGGAGATCCGGAAGCAGAAACGGAAGCCCGGCAGCAGGGAAACCAGCTACCGTGAAAACAGGCAGACCGGGCAATAAGCCACGAACCAAAGCCACACAGGGAAGAAAAAAGGAAGAGATTTATATCAGGTTAAACAGATATATCTCAAACAGCGGATTATGCTCGCGAAGAGATGCCGATGAGCATATCAGGAACGGGCTGATTACCGTGAACGGAAAGACAGTCGTTGAGCTGGGAACAAAGGTAAGTTACAGGGATGATGTCCGTTTCAGGGGGAAAAAGCTTTCCGCGGAAAAAAAAGTCTATATACTTATGAATAAGCCCCGCGACTATGTGACAACAGTTGAGGACCCACATGCCGAACACACTGTCCTGGAATTGCTGGGTAACGATTTCCCGGAAAGAGTATATCCCGTCGGGAGGCTCGACAAAGCGACTACCGGTGTTCTTCTTCTGACCAATGACGGGGACCTGGCCGGGAAGCTGACACATCCCAGGTATAAGAAAAGAAAAATTTACCACGTCTTCCTCGATCGCTCCGTATCTAAAAACGACCTGTTCAGGCTTACCGAAGGAATAGACCTGGATGGTACGACGATAACGGCTGACGCTGTCTCCTATGCCGACGAGGAAGACCGCAGCCAGATAGGCATTGAACTTCATTCGGGTCAGAACAGGGTTATAAGACGCATGTTCGAAAGCCTCGGATACAAGGTCAGGAAACTTGACAGGGTTTATTTTGCCGGCCTTACAAAGAAAAATGTTCAGAGAGGTCGATGGAGATACCTTACGGATAAAGAAGTAAGTATGCTGAAACGTGGCATCCTTTAACAGTTTAACATGAATCACAGAGCAGGTTTTGTAAATATTCTGGGTAATCCCAATGTAGGCAAATCGACAATCATGAATGCCCTGGTTGGTGAAAAACTATCTATTATTACCTCCAAGGCCCAGACAACCCGTCACCGTATTATGGGGATAGTTAACGGGGATGATTTCCAGATTGTCTATTCAGATACTCCAGGCATATTGAATCCGCAGTACAAACTGCAGGAAACAATGATGGGACTGGTAAATACCGCGCTGACTGATGCAGATGTGATACTGTATGTTACCGATGTAACTGAAATATCTTCAGAAAACGGGGAGTATGAGAAAAAAATAAAAGAGTCAGGCATCCCTGTCATCATTGCAGTAAACAAGATCGATCTGACCAACCAGGCAGACCTTGAGACAATTGTTGATAAATGGCACAACATTTTCCCGGGCTCCCCGGTTATACCTCTCTCAGCATTAAACAATTTCAACCTCGATACTCTTCTTAATGCCATCCTGGGAAAGCTGCCCGAGAACCCTCCGTATTTCCCAAAAGATCAGCTGACAGATAAATATGAAAGATTTTTTGCGTCCGAGATTATAAGGGAAAAGATCCTTTTAAATTATAAGAAAGAGGTCCCGTACTCCGTTGAAATAGAAATTGAGAGTTTCAGGGAAGAACAGGATATAATTAAGATCAGGGCTCTTATTCATGTGGCTCGCGATAGCCAGAAAGGCATAATAATCGGACATCGCGGCAATATGTTAAAAAAAGTAGGGATGGAAGCCCGGCACGATATGGAAGAATTTTTCCTTAAGAAAATCTTCCTTGAACTTTATGTTAAGGTTACCAAAGACTGGCGAAATAAGCCGACAATACTTAAACGATTTGGATACAGGTAATAACCAAAAGGATTTATGAGCAGGATAATAGCAATAGTAGGAAGACCCAATGTAGGTAAATCAACTCTCTTCAACAGGCTGACCGGCACCCGAGAAGCCATAGTTGATGAAGCCAGCGGGGTGACACGCGACAGAAACTATGGTCTTGCCAACTGGAACGGTATCGATTTTTCTGTCATCGACACGGGTGGTTACGTTAAAAACTCCGAAGACATATTTGAGGAAGAGATAAACAAACAGGTTGTGCTGGCAATAGAAGAAGCTGATATTATCCTGTTCATGGTGGATGTCACATACGGCATTCATGAGCTTGACAATGCTGTGGCATCACTGCTGAGAAGGACAGATAAAAAAATTATTCTTGTTGTAAACAAGGTGGATAACGGTGAAAGACTGCTTGAAGCTGCTGAGTTCTACGGACTGGGCCTGGGTGATTACTTTCCCCTGAGCTCGGTTAACGGTAGTGGTACTGGAGAACTTCTTGATGAAATAACTGCCAGTTTAACACCCGACGAACCTGAAGAGTTGCCTGACCTGCCCAGGATAGCAATAGTAGGAAGACCAAATGTGGGTAAGTCATCTCTCGTCAATTCACTGCTTGGTGTTGAAAGGAATATTGTTACTCCTGTTGCTGGTACAACAAGAGATTCAATATATACAAGGTATAATAAATTCCAGCACGATTTTCTTCTTGTTGACACAGCCGGACTACGCAAAAAAAGCAGGGTAAGCGAAGATATCGAGTTTTATTCGGTCATGAGAGCTGTCAGGACAATAGAATCGTCGGATATCTGCCTTTTGCTTATAGATGCCACAAGGGGAATTGAAGCACAGGATATGAACATCATATCCCTTATACGAAAGAATAATAAGGGAATGATCATCCTTGTAAATAAGTGGGACCTGATAGAAAAGGACAATAATACCACTGTCGTTTTCGAAAAGACAATCAGGGAAAAAACAGCTCCTTTTACCGACTACCCCATATTATTTATATCGGCAACAAATAAACAAAGGATACACAAGGTTCTCGAACTGATAGACAGGGTTAACAACAACAGGAAGAGAAAGATAAGCACCTCTGAGCTTAATGAGGTGATGCTCGGTGTAATAAATGAAAATCCACCACCTTCGCTTAAAGGCAAGCATGTAAAGATCAAGTATGTTACCCAGTTACCCGTATACACGCCATCATTTGCCTTCTTCTGCAACCTGCCACAATATGTAAAAGATCCGTATAAAAGATACCTGGAAAACAGGCTCAGGGAGAAATTTGATTTCGCAGGAGTACCAGTAAGAATATTTTTAAGGAAAAAATAATATAAATTGGTGTACTTTTTGTATAATGACATTTTTATTTGAGGCATATAATGAAGAGATTAAAATACCCGGTCGCATTAGTTTTGCTTATATTCTTTGCAGGAGCCTGTAAAAAGATAGAGCAGATGCCGGCTACTCCTCATATTGAATTCAGGAGCTTTACGATTTTTGATACAACAGATATACTGGGGAATAATGCCAAGGGAGGAAGGCTTAATTTCTACTTTGAAGACGGGGACGGGGATCTTGGATTACAGGCTCCGTCAGATATTCAACTCGACACAACAAACCTCTTCTTTACATTGTTCCGTAAAGAAGGCGGGATTATGACACTGGCACCTGACAACGACCCTCTGAAACCATCCTCCTACAGGATTCCATATCTTGAAAGGCTGGGGCAAAACAAAATACTCAAGGGTACCATATCCGTAACTTTCATGTACCTTTTCTACAGTCCCTCAGATACAATTAAGTATGATTTTTACATAAAGGACAGGGCCGAAAATGTGAGTAACATTGCTTCAACAAGCGAAATAATTGTTTCGGAAAACGGCGTTTATAAAGACAACTGATAGTCAAACCCTGACTCCCATGAAAAGGATATCATCCACCTGTTCATAGTTGCCTTTCCATTCGAAATAAAACTTCGACAACGCTTCTTTCTGTTCCGGCATGGGAAGTTTCGATATCTGTTCTATTATCTTCTTGAGCCTTGCAATCTTCATTTTCTTACCGTCGGGGCCACCAAACTGATCAGGAAGACCATCTGAGAACAGGTAAACTGTATCACCTTCACTAAGGTAATATTCCTGGTCGTCGTAGTATTTTTCAATTATTGATTCACCTCCGACAGAGGATCTGTTCCCTTTAATATAGTACGGCTCACCATCAAGGACTATTATAACCGGCCTCATGGCTGAGGCAAACCTTATGTGACGTGTTTTTGTGTTAAACTCACAGACAACCATGTCCATGCCGTCGTTTGAAACACCAAGCTCCACATTCTGATTAAGAGTGGAGAATATTTGCTTATCAAGCAGTGTAAGCACCTCCGATGGTTTTGTGATCCGTTTACGGGTTACTATATCCTGGAGAAGTGTTGATCCGATCATTGACATGAAGGCACCCGGCACACCATGACCGGTAGAATCAGCACACACAAGAATGAACCTGTCGTCGCCCAGATTATCGAACCAGTAAAAATCGCCACTCACAATATCACGTGGATGAAAAAGGATAAAGGCATCGCTGAAGGCTTCCTTCAGCTTGTTAATATCAGGCAGGATACTTGTCTGAATACGTTTTGCATAATTTATACTATCCGTTATTTCTATATTTTGCAGTTCTATCTCACCCTTTTGCTTCATCACTGTCCTGGTGCGTGCCTCAAGCTCTTTCTCGAGATAAATCTGTATCTTTTTCTGGGCTTTGTCTCTCTGCCTTATAATAAATACAAGTATGGCGGCAATAGTAAAGATCCATATCATTATGGCCCACCATGTCCGCCAGAAAGGTGGTTTAATGGTAATTGAGAAAGACAGAGGTTTTTCCTGTGACAGGCCGCCTTCATTAACAGCTAAAAGATTGAACCTGTAATTTCCGTCACCAAGGCTGTAAAGCGACTGTCTTGAAGTGGAAAGCCTGTTGTAGTCGGGATCAAAATTCTTAAGGTAGGTACTGTAATAAACTTTTTCCGGGTCGCTGAAATGTATCCCCGTATAGTTGATCATTATCCTGTACCTGTTGTAAGGAAGCGTATATGATTTCCTGAACGGATATCTTACATCATTAATTGTAATATAATTGATATTTGCAAACGGCGGCACATCTTTTTTCCTGTCTTTTGTCCTGTCATATATTACAAAACCTTCCGTAGTTCCAATCATTATCTTCTTATCAGGAAGCTCAACCATTGCATCAGGGTTACATATACCACCTTTGGCATATTCAGTACCATATACTTTGATTAAACCTGTAGCAGGATTATACCTTGAGAATCCCTTTGAATGGCCTATCCATATTTCATTTTCTGAATCAGCCAGTATACTGTAACAGAAATTGGACATAAGATCATTGGTCTTTGTCAAAGACATTATGGAATCATTCTGGTACCGGAAGATTCCATTCCCCCCGGTAGCCAGCCAAAGAGCTCCGTTTTTGTCCATAGCCATCGACAGTATCTTGTTCTTGTAACTTCCGGACATCACTGCGTCACTGTATTTCACATTGAAATCCTTGTCGATATAATAAACCCTGTCACTTTCAGTCCCGACATAAGCTGTACCGTCCGGTGCCAGTAGTATTTTGTTTATACTGCTATACGGTAACCCGTCATTTGTATCCAGTCTTTTTTTCACATCGCCCGTAAGGCGGCTCAGCACTATAACACCATTTGTTGTTGATAACCAGATATTATCTCCATCTATCTCAATATCCCTTACCTGGTCAGAGCCACTGTCACCCGTTCTTTTAAACAACCGTACAGCACCACCTGGATTCATAACATAAAGTCCGTTACCGTTTGTTCCAAACCACAGGTTGTTGCCGTCATCGAGATAATAGGAAGTAATTTCGGCCTTTCCGGCCTTTTCTGACAGGTTCGTAAAGGATACTGAACGTCCCTGCACAGGATCAAAAACATGAAATCCCTCAGGTGTGCCCAGCAGATACTTATCCCTGTAGCCGGAAATATAGATTATATTATTTTCAATATCATTTTTCCCCGGAGTATAATAACTGAAAGCATATGTTGTAAGAATAGAGATACCTTCACCATATAAAGCCATCCAGTAGTTGCCCTCCAGGTCTCTGAATACCATTTTTACATCATTACCCGTTAGTCCTGAGCCGGTGTTAAAGTTACGTACCGATGTAATAACCGGAGAGTTACCGGTTAACCTGAACTGAACCACCCCGGCACCGAAAGTGGAGACCCAGAAATTATTGTCATCATCCTCGTAAACTGACTGAACGTTCAGAGTTTTCCATTCCGGCCTGTCAGGAAACCTGTCAATTGTTACATCTTTACCTGAGATAATCATCCTGAACAGTCCATTATCCTCTGTACCGACAATGAAAGTGTTATTATCAGGGGTTGTGTGAATAGCTGTTATATTTGAATAGTCAAAACCTTCCACAGTGTTTTCCACTATCACCGAATCATTCCGGAGAGTACAAACCAGAACATTTCCCTGGGTGCCGATAAGTAATTTCCCCGACGCGGAAAATGTGGCTGAAAACATTACAGGATCATCGGGAACATAATATTTATGAACCTGTGAAGGATTATCCGGATCGATTGAAAAAACGGCCCTGCTTTGTGGAATCACATAAACCAGGCTGTCGGGTCCGCCTATCAGGGCGCTAATGCTTCTTGTATTTGTAATTGGAGCCGGGACAAGAGCTTCATCGCGAACATAAAATAAAGATCCGTCGTTACAGCCGAACCAGAGTGTTCCGTTCTTATCTTTCAGGTCAGCATCCGGATAACGGCCGGCCGATGAATCGGGGAAAGTAACATTATAGAATCTGAATCCGTCAAATCTGGCCAGGCCATTTCCTGTACCTATCCACAGGTATCCGTTGTCAGCCTGGTTAACGGTATAGACAAAACCACTTGGAATATCATTCTCAGCACCATAATTTCTGAAACTGTATGTCTGCCCGTTTAATACCAGCGGATACAAAAATACTGACATGAGAAGGCTGACGGATATTTTCGCACTAGTGTAAAACTTCATATCAGGTTATCTTATTTCTTTTTAGGCCGGATTGACTGGACTTTTATCTGCGGCTGGTAAATTGGCACTCCGCCGATGGGGGAACTGAAAAACTTCATTCCATCGCCTCTCTGGTTCTGCAATGTTATTACAACATTATTGTTTTTAACCAGTTCTCCCTGTCGTTTGTGAAACTGAAAATCGAGAGATGCACCTATCTCAGGAGGTTCTATTGATATTCTTGAAGAAGTATCAACATCCTCACCCGAAACCGGTACTTCCACTCCCTGCTTATACCTTGATACGACCAGTATGGTACCGTCATTATCCCAATCGAAATTTGTTTGCTTTATCCATACAACACCTGTATCGACATACGGATAAATATGTGACACACTCCTGAAATCGTTCCACATACGAAAAGTATAAGAGTATGTAAAGGCATTGGCTCCTTCTATGGGAATATTGTTGTTTTGGTTACTGCTGAGAAAATACCTGTAAAGATTTCCGTCGTCACCACTGATTCCCTCAGCTATTATTTTAAAAATATAGCTATTCCATTTCTCATTAAAATCTCCTTCAGTCGGGTTAAACGGACCGAATGTATAGTACTTGTTGTCATATTTTGCCTCATTCCCGAAAACCTTAGATGCCAGCAGATTGCCTGTCTTGTAATTTTCTCCTTTCAGGAGTCCTTTTGACTCTTCATTTTTTTCCGGATCAACACCTTTCCCTCCGTAAACAGAAAACCTGGTCCGTGTATTAAACTCACCCTGTATTTCATCGTTCTCGCCGCCACAATCCGGATCGAATACCCTGATATAAAATGGTTGGGTGTAATCCTTTGGTATTGTAAAGAAGAATATCTCATAAAAATTGGCATCACCCCAGGATGTTTTACCTTCTTTTCCAAAAGTGACAAGGAATGGAATATTCTCATCCTTCCCCGGCACAGGTTGAGCCTTAAGGTTAGCAGCCACCGGCAATCCCAGCATTAAGATGAGTATTAAAGTTTTGTATGATACGCTGAATTTCATCAATCTCAAAGTTAGCTAAATTAAAATCAGGGTTGTTTAATGACAACAATATTTTTCGAAACACATGCTTCCCTCTTCGTTCCGTCCGGCATAGGCCTAGTCGAAACTATCAACTGTATATTATAAATACCGGGGCGCAGGTAACTCTTATTAACATCTTTACCCACAGCCACGGTTTCATCACCAAAGTTCCAGTAATACTGAGCAATATTCCAGCCCGGCAGGTTTGTACTGTCGGCATTCATAGATATCATCCTTCCCTGCAGAATACTGTCGGGAGCAGTGATATATGGCTGTACTGCAGCCGTCAGTTCGAGAGTTTCCGATTTTTCATTGTATTTAACTTCATTGGTTACAAGGTTAACGACATCAAGGTGTACCTGGTAAGTGCCCGGCCCTTTGTAACAATGTTCAACAACAACTCCTGTAGCTGTTTCTCCGTCTCCGAAACGCCATTCATATCTGAAAGGCATTGAATCATACTTAACAGCGTTCTCCTCTTCAAACCTGAAACAATAGAAGTTTTCCACAAGAGTATCGCACGACGCTTTCCGTATTATAGTGGAAGTAAACTTATAAATGTCATCATTCCCGCTCCTGTCTGATGAAAAATACCCGGTCTGCTGATCATCGGCCGAAACGAACGCAAAGTCGTCAGACGGTGAGTTAACAGGCTCAGCCAGATGTACCGGTGATTCCCATTTACCATAAACCATAAATGTATAATAAACATCCAGTTTCCCGTCTCCTCCCGGTCTGTCCGATGAGAAATACAATCGTCCGGAGGAACTTATAAAAGGATAGTTTTCTGTTTCCGGTGTATTAACACCGGGACCAAGGTTGACAGGTTCGGACCATTCATTATTTATAAGCTCACTATAGTAAAGATCCGACTTACCCTGGCCTCCCGGCATATCAGAGGCAAAGTAAAGGTATTTGCCGTCTTTGCTTATTGATGGCTGACCGATATCGTATTGTGTACTGTTGTATTTGAAAGGCTCTACTGAATCAATCCTGTCGCCCGAAATGACACCTTTGAATATACCGATATGATTTATGAAGTTTCGTCTTGCTGCCACCCTGCTTGTCTCAATCTCACTTGAGAAATAAACAGTTCTGCCATCAGGTGCCACACACAGGGGCCCGTTATTGAAATATGAGCTGCGACTGCTTTTTATCTCAACAGGTTTTTCCCAGTCGGAAGAATCGATCTTAGCTGCAAAATAAATATTATAAAGCCGCCTTCCATCGAAAGATGTACGATCTGTTATGGCACTGAATCTCCTGCTCGAACAGAATAGTACCCCGTCTTTGTAAATAACCGGCGATATTTCGCTGAATAAGCCGGTGTTGAAAGGCATCTTCTGAATTTTAAAAAGAGGAGGCTGCTGCTGTCCGGATACACTTTGTGCGGCAGACAGCAGGACAAAAAATATTATATGGGTCTGCCTTTTCATCATTACCTAGAAATAGCGCGGGTTACCGGCACTCACTTTATAACCGAATTCATATCTTAAAACAAATTCACTTGAACCCTTCGAGTATGAACTCATCCTGCCCATCGGATTGTCATATGAAAAACCAAACATAAGTTGCGGATTGATCTGTACCTGGAGAATGCCAACTGCGACCTGTTCTGATGTCCTCCATGAGCCGCCTATCCATATAAGGTCGCCGAGTATCAGGTTCCCGTTTATATCAAGCTGGTTGATTTTTTTTGTATCGTGAAAGGAGTAATTAATGAGCACTGAGGGTTTAAATTTGACATAATCGGAAAATGTTATAAGACCTCCTCCAGTCATAATAAGATTGTACTCGCCAAAACTGTGATAAGGTTCCAGTTTGCCTGTTACCGTTCTTCTGTAGCTAAGAAAAGACGGAACTGATAACCCGGCAAAAAGCCTGTTGCTGAAATAATAGACTCCTGCTCCCACATTAGGCAGAACCCATGCTTTATCATTAACAAACACCGGATCGTTCGGAGTGGTGAGGAATCTGTCCGCATCATTATTCGGATAGACAGTATTTGTCATATCCGCCCCGGCTTTCAGTCCGAAAGATAATTTTCCTGTCCCCAGTTTTATCCTGTATGCATAACTTGCATACACACTGGTTGATTTTGTAAACCCATACTGCATAAACTGTCCGAGAAGGCCAAGCGCTACCTTGTCATTTTTCATAGGCGTATGGAGAGATACTGATTGAAAGACGGGCGAACCTGATATTCCCATCCATTGCATACGATAGGATAAAAACGTGCTTAATGCGCCTCTCGAACCGGCATAGGCAGGGTTGATAACAAGACCATTCTGTAAATACTGGCTGTAGACAGGGTATCCAAGGCTTATCCTTGATGAATCACTAACTGACTGACCCGACAATAATGTTCCTGCACTGAAAAACAGTATAAGGAACAGCATCCTGATCCTGTTAAAAGATTCGTATATATTATTCTTTACCAATTTCATCAGTTTCTTTTCAGAATAATAAATCCTGTTTTCATATCCACCCTGTCGCCCGATGTCATTTTGAACAGGTAATAATATGTGCCCTCAGGCAGATCCTTGCCCCTTGTATCCTTCCCGTCCCAGTCGCTCCATGTATCTCCGTTACTGTTTGAAGTTGCAAAAACAACTGACCCTGCCCCATTGAGTATTTTAAGTTCGACCTTAATATTTTCCGAAAGGTTTACGCCTTCTATAATAAATTTATCATTTATCCCGTCACCATTTGGCGAAAAGGCCCTTGGAATAAAATCCTTATTCAGGAAAACAGATACCGTATCCGACAGACTGCACTGACCGGCATCTGTTGTCACCGTCCAAAGGAAATCATTTTTCCCCTGCGTCAGGTTCCTTATTTCAGAATTATATTTATCAGGAGCTGCTATTATGGCGCCGCCTGCCCCAATTACTGTCCATTCTCCCGTTTCTCCGGTCAGGGGAGGAACAGCATCCATTAGTATTGTTTTATTTATAGAATAGACTGTCCGGTCCGGTCCGGCATCAGGTATGCCGGGCATAGGATTTACCGTTACAATAACCTGGTTGGATGTCGCTTCACCGCAGTCATTTTTCCCCGAGTATACAATCCGCCGGTATGCCGATGAAGATGTCAGAACACCAGGTTTGTAATTGGCTGAATCAATTTTAATATAGCCTGGAATATCCTGCCATCCGTGCAATGATGTACTATCCTGCCATGTAAAGGTGTATTTTCCATCCCCTCCTGCCAGCATATTATCGCCATTAATGCGTAATGGCCTTGTCCCCGAACAAATTGACTGGCCAGTACTTATTTCCACATTTACAAGTGCCGGCAACACAATAACCCTCAAAAGGTTACTGCTAACTGTTGCCCTCGGATTGATTTCAGGAGAGCTTATATCACGTCTGAACCATGTTGATGTTGTCAGTATTCCGGGGCTGTACTGCAGGTCAGAACCGGTTACAGGCGACCAGTCAGAAACTCCCGGAGATTCTTTTGTTGACTGGTACCATGAGACTGAATATCCGTCTGAGGGACTGGCACTGCCTCCGGCAGGTACTGAACCATCTATTGCCGAGGATGTCTGTCCGGTATATATTGTATCGAGCGAGGAATTATTAAGCGATATAGAATTTAAAATTGCTGCATCAACAGTTATCATTACTGAGTTACTTGTATCAGTGCATGCTGATGAATTGATTACTCTTCTGAAGGATGTAGTCCACCTTAGATCTGGTGGCTGGTATTCATTATGGTTAGTCAGTCCGGGTCCGGGTGCACCAGGGAAGCCGGCAGTATCCTGCACCCATGAGTACTTAAATGTTGACAGACCTGCTCCTCCGGCTGGAACGACCGACTGTGTAAGCTTGAGAGGAATACTGTCATAACCTATTGTCTGGTCGGCCTGGATAAGATTGCCTGTAATAACAGGCCATACCTTCCTTGCTGCCGCTCCTGATGTGTCCTTGCAGGCATCCTGTTCCCCCGACAAAACTATCCTCCTGTAGAAATGATCACCTGCAGGAAGGGATACTGAAGCATCAGGATCATAGTCTTTTTGTGTGGCTCCGGCAATTGACGACCAGGAACCTGTCTGCCCGGTGGCACTCTGCTGCCATATATACCTGTAGTCGGCCGGATTGCCTCCCGTCGGCCCTGCCAGTGTTGCAAGATCAGTATTGCCCCCGAAACATATAGTATCATATAGTTTCGAGAAACCATTGGATCCCAGGTCATTGAGAACGGTAAATTTCACAACTGCCGAATTATCAACACATCTTCCTGATACTACGGTACGTCTGTACCATGTATTCTCCGCGAGGCCTCCTGACGGATTAGGATCATACTCCTTAGTGGCAGAGGGAGCAAGAGGTGAACTCCAGGTAACACTATCGGTACTTGACTGCCATACGAACCTGAGATATTGTGAAGGATAAACAAGATCAGGTGTAGCCTGTGTAATAATTGCCGGATCGGTGTTCATACATATTGTATCCGGATTGGCTACTATGACGTTGTTCTGAATCTGCGACTGAACAATTATCATAACAGGTTTACTTACATCAACTATGGCCGTCGGTACAGTATTGTCGGTTATTATTCGTCTGAACCATACTGTTGCTGTTTCAACCGATGATGGTGTATAGTTTACAGGATCAGGGTCATTTGTCAGCGTTGTTGGTGCTGTAAAGGCAGCATCATAGCTCTTCTCCCATACAAAGGTATATGGTGTAGTTCCGCCAAGGGGCTGTGTTCCCATAATTTTGGGAGGCGTTGTTCCTGAACATATTGAATCAACCTGGTTCCCTGTAACGGATGACTCAATTGTATTAAACAGGAACCCATTCAGGTTTGCCTTGAAATTAAGCCTTTTCTCACCAAGGGCACCGTCAACATTGGCATTGGGACCTGAATAGTTTCCGGCAAGGCCGCCACTAATGGAATCTGTAACATTAGCGGGAAGGTCAATATTTAAATAAACGAGACCTCCTCCACCTCCACCGCCTTCACCGTATCCTCCCGGGTTATCGCCGCCATTACCTCCTGCAGCAGCAATTTTAAAAGGATTTGAACCATAATTTCTTACATACAATGCTACGGAGCCTCCGGCACCTCCACCACCCGATCCTGAAACTCCCGTTGCTGTGCCACCCGCTGATCCGTTTGAAACAATCCGGCCTCCATTACCTTCAATTGTATCGGCAACAATGATGACAACACCTCCGCCTTTCCCTCCAAATGATGAACTCCCTGATGCTGATCTTGTTGAAGCACCTCCCCCGCCTCCGAGGAAAATCCTGTCAACCAGGGTGGGAGCCCAAACAGCCTGGTAACCTTCTCTGCCACCATCCAGGGGAATGCCGCAAACAGTCCCGTCCTCTTTCCCGCCAGCACCTCCCTTGCCCCCGTTTGCTCCTCCGCCTCCGCCAGAATAACGTCCGTTACCGCCTCCGCCGCCATTCCAGTCAGAACCCTTGCTCTTCATGAAACCTGGCGATAAAGGCAAACCAGCAGCCGTGAAATTCGCTGCTCCCTCTCCTTTATATCCGGCATTTGTAAAGCCGGATGGGAAATATTCCTTATCCAGATTAGCCTGGTCGGTCATCACACAAATACCATCACCTATGGTATCCTTTCCTCCTGCAAACCCAAGGCCCGACACATCTATGTCGGCACTAAGAGTCAGCTTTCTTCCAACCATAAGGACCATCACCCCACCTGTTGATGATACGGAGTCCCAGGGATCGCAATACAGCTTACCGGTTATATCGACGCTGTGATAATAGGGAGCCCTTATGATCTGAACATTACCAAGAGGATCGTAAGCATTTATAATATTATTTCTGAATATAATCTCTTTTGTTCCGGCATTGACAGACTGTATAATTAAAAACTCGTGTGCCCCGGGCTCACCATAATAGCTATCCGGGCTGCCATAAGTTCCGGGGTCAGTCAATATCCTGACACCCTGCATCTGTATAAGCAGTATCGTATCGTTGGCATAAAACCCGGTTATATCGTCAACGGTTACCCTGTCGGCTCCAACTGTAACAACATGAGATTTCGGCTGGTTTAAATTACCCGATAGATTTTTCTGGGAATAGGCAATACCTCCGCCAAGGCCAATAAGCATTAGCAGACAGGTAATCAGTCGCTTGTTATGACTCAAATGAATGCCCGTCATCAGTCGTGTATCAGAACTGCTAATATAAGGATTAAATTGAATTTTCCTAAACATTAACACTTTAAAGTACCAACAGAGAATGGATACTTTTCAGGGTTTTTCAACAGTGTATTTAAGCGGCAGTTCAACAAAAAATGTTGTCCCTTTATCCATCTCCGATTCGAACCATATCCGTCCCCCCGAGTTCTCAATGTATTTCTTTACTATTGAAAGGCCAAGTCCCATACCCGATGATTTTGTTGTAAAATTAGGAGTAAACATTTTATCCTTCAGGTCATCGGGTATCCCGGTACCGTTATCCGATACAGCAATAACTACCCTGTCGCTGAACACGTCAATCCCGATCTTTATTACTCCTTCCCGTCCGGCAGGGACCGACTGTATACTGTTCTTGATAAGGTTGGAAAAAATTCCGTTAAGTTGTTCCCTGTCGGCGAACACCATAACCTGTGTTTCATGGGGCCATTTCAGTCTGAAAGTGACATTTTCGGTATTTTTAAAGAGCTCCAGCGATGTCCTTACCTGTTCAATGATGTTTACATCTGCAGCATGAGTACCTGGCATCTTAGCAAAAGAAGAAAAGGCAGATGCAATTGAAGACAGATTGTCGATATACTCAATCTGGTTACGAGTAAATTTCTCAAGTTTCTTTTCAAAACCAGGCACTTTATCGTTCCACGATTTCTGAAGCTGCTGCACATTCAGCTTCATCGGGGTGAGCGGGTTTTTTATTTCGTGAGCAATCTGCTTGGCCATCTCTCTCCATGCATATTCTCTTTCTGAGTTTGCAAGCTTACCCGCACTTTCCTCAATCTCGTCCACCATCCTGTTATATTGCTGAACAAGCTCGCCTATCTCATCATTCCCCATGTACGATAGATGTTCACTCTTTCTTCCAATTCCTACAGAAGCAAGCCTTTCGCTCAGCACTGACAATGGTGCTGTAAGTCGTCCGCTGATAAATACCGCAAGGCTCATAGTAATTACCACAAGGAGCAGTGTGAAATTTATAAAAGCCACAACGAGATTGGAAATCTCCTTTGCCAGTACACTTTGCATCCTGAAATAAGGCAGGTTAAGGTAAGCCAGCACCTTGCCCTGAGTATTAAAAAATGGCACATATGCCGACAGGTATTCAAGATTGCCTATTTTTTCTTTATGATAGTATTCACTCTTATTAAGGTATGCCATGTTTATATAGGCCATGTTATTCATCCTGGTGCTTGTAAGATCCCTGTTATAGATCTCCGGACGCGAAGTTGAAATAAGGAATCCGTTAAGATCATAAAGATTTATATCGGTATTGAAAATATTCGAAAGGTAAACAAGCAATTCGCCCAGAGAAGAGAAATTATTATTCCGCCAGTCCATCGAAAGATGATTCTCCATTGCCAGTCGGGTATCTAACTCCAGGTAAACAGAGTTGAGTTTCTCCCTGATATTCTCAAGGTGTTTGGTTTTATACTGGCTGATTGTAATGGATGCCACAACAATACCGATGAGAACGAAAGAGAATAATAGTATGCCGATATAGGATATCTGAAGTTTCTGACGAAAATTAAACAGAAACAGGCTCCTCAGAGGTGGTCTCCTTAAAATCAGGCTGAAAATATTTGAAAGCAGAAGGATAAATGCGAACAGGTAGGCAAATGAAATTATGACATCACCAAAGTTAACAACCGGCCTGCTGATTATGACCGTTGCATTGCCGTTTTTATAAAGCACATGCCTGTAACCACCGGAGGTGAAGATACTGTAATCGGTAACTTTTTCAACATATTCCGCATCAGTTTTATTATAGGCAAAATCGCCGCTGCGTATTACAATATTTCCGTTTATATACTTTGCAAACGAATAATCCTTAAGCCCGGCATAATTTTGAAACTTCTTATCGAGAAGAAGAGCGGAATATCCAGGCTCAAAGATGTTGACATCGCTGTAAAGTTCAATAAACAACCCGTGGTCGTTACCATCTGCAGAAGGGAACACCATACGCCCCAGGTAATATGACCTTCCGCCCTGGTTATCGAGGAAATAAAAATCAGTCCCGGTAAGCCTGTGCCCGTTTTGCTTTATTCTCTGGTCAAAGAAATCAAAACAATTTTCATAGACATCATCTTCCGGACCAACATGTAAGGGCTGATCCCACCTGCACAGGACGATATTAAGGTTATAATTGCCCCAGTAACCATTGAAATATGTATCGTGAAGATAATTACGAATTCTTTCCCAGTCGTCCCGGTCTCTGTTGAAATCCTCTGATTCCATCATATCCCTCAGGACATTGTCATTTGATATCACCGGCCACATATCGAGTAAAAGTTGTTCACCTTCAGGATCATTTTCGGTAGACAGCGATACGGCCTGTATTTTGATATTCTCGGTAGTCTTTTTCTCCGAGAGCACAGTGATAATAAACAATGAATATAATCCAAACAGCAGTGAGAATATAACTGTCTGGTTAAAATGGCCCAACCCGGTCTTCACTGATAACAGGAGACCCAGCACAATAAGTATGAAGAAAAGGGAAAGCGAAAGCAACGAAAGAATGTCGCGATGCCATAACACAAGAATAACTCCTGTTGAGGAAATAAGTGAAACAATTATAAGTGATACGGGGAGCCCGGCAACACTTTTCATAACCTTCATCAGGTACAACACCGGAACAAGAAGAAGGAAAAAGACGGAAACAAACCCGGCAAAACTCAAAACACTGAGATCAAGAACCTTGAAAGCTTCAAAATTAATATTGGAGGTGGCAACCATTTGTTTGAAAACATAATGCAGCCCACTAAGGATAAGTGCACCGGGTATTAACAGGCCTGTCAGATAAATATAATTGCCGGCCCCGCTTCCCGGTTGCCTTACTGGAAGGGAGATTATCCTGTAACATGTCCCGGCAAATAGAACAGCAAGGATACTCAACAGGAAAAGGTGGCCCAGCGACGGGATGATACCGTTCAGTGAGAACCTGTATGGAGAAAACAACTCCGTACGGAAAAATACTGTTGGTTTTCCTGTAAACAATAGTAACATGTAAACTGAGGAGAAAACCAACAGGGTGAAAATAACAGCCGTTAACTTCCTGTCAGACGCAACAAGTAAGTTCACTATTTCAAGCACCAGTAAAACAAGAATCACCAGGGCCCCTGCCCACAGACACAGCGGAATAATTATTAAAAAGCTGTTTTCCTTAACTGCAGGAAATACAAGGGAGAACAAAAATTCACCCTCAGGATTCAACACATGATAATCGGATGCCTTCTCATCTGTACTTAGTCCGACATTACCAGGCAGATGAAAATATTTTTCAAAACCATTTTTAATTATGTCATTCTGAAAGCTGTAATCGGTATGCACCCTCATTAGGCCGACAAGCTTCTCATTTCCCTCGGTCACAGTCCTGGTCAGGAACCAACCGTTTTGTATAAAGACAATTGGTTTTGAGTAAAGTGAATCTATCATATACAGAGGAACACTGAAAGCATTATCCGACCAGAAAAGGAGTTTATTATCGAGATACTCCAGTATAGTTATGTCATTCTGTTCGGCCAGTGAGAAGACATTCTTTTCGGGTAATGAACCGTGGTGATTATCCAGTGCCAGAACAGGCTTCATTTCGTCGAGACATTTTTCCAGGATGCGTTCCTTTTCGCCGATTATCCTGTTTACCCTTTTTGTACGGAACCGATATTCAAAATTGCTGAAATATACCGATTCTGCAACCAGGGCAAGTAATACAAACACTGCCAAAAGGATTGCAAGAAGAATGCGTAATCGCCTGCCTTTCATAAAATGAACTTTATTACTCATGGTGATAGGGTTCACCCTTTATTATGGTAAATGCCCTGTAAAGTTGTTCAAGGAACAATAATCGTACCAACTGATGGGGGAAAGTAAGCCTTGAAAGCGACAAAGTAAAATCGGCCCTTTCATAGACCTCTTTTGAAAAACCCCATGGACCTCCAATTACAAAAACAAGTCTTTTCCCGGGTAACATAAATTTCTTCTCCATCCACGAAGCCATCTCGGATGTTCTCATCTCTTTCCCGTGCTCATCGAGCAGCACAACATAATCTTCCACCGACAATGCCTGAATAAGCTTTTTACCTTCCTTCTCAGTCTGTTCATGTACGGGCATATTCCTGGTATTTTTAAGATCGGGCTGGGTAACTGTTTCAAACTGGCAGTACTTGTTTATTCTCCTTGTATAAAGACCAGCCAGTTCGGCTATATGCCTGTCGGTAGTCTTTCCTGTCTGCATCAAGATAATTTTCATAACGGCTTAATAAAACTCCCGGGTCGACGGTCGTACAATTCCAAAATTAGCAATTTAATGCAAGTAATCTAACACGATGTTTATACAAACCATGAGGATACAGCATTAAATTTGAGCCCTATTTAATTTGTTGCCTTAAGCAAATT
The DNA here is from genome assembly GCA_046706305.1 of Bacteroidales bacterium. Classification (GTDB taxonomy): domain Bacteria; phylum Bacteroidota; class Bacteroidia; order Bacteroidales; family VadinHA17; genus LD21. The sequence goes on along the minus strand of JBJKPQ010000142.1, from coordinate 4,472 downwards.
TTTTATAAATTGACCCCGAAACCGGAACCGGGGAGGATACTTAAGCAAAATATATTAAATTTGTATTGTACTGATTTAAGATGTCGGCAATAATAAAAGTAAACTGAAATGAAATCGTTTCAAATTATCCCTGTATTGTTTTTATCACTCTGCAGCATCACTATGTCTGCACAGGACCAGGCAAACATACCGGGTGAAATTTCACTGGCCTTTAAAGCAGGTAATGCAGCTGAGTTATCAAAATACATGAACTCGACAATTGAACTCCTTCTCCTTGACAAAGAGGATTTCTATAAAAAAAATGTTGCAGAAACAATTCTGAAAGATTTTTTTGCTGAATACAGGGCAAAGGATTTTACGATAAGGCACCAGGGTGCCAAGAACGATGCCCAGTATGCAATCGGAAATCTTAAAACGGAGAAAGGTGACTTCAGGGTATATTTCCTTCTTAAGAAGGTAGGCTCTGAACTTCTTATTCACCAGATACGTATTGAATCTGACAATGAGAAATAGTAACCTGAAGGAATTTGTACTGCGAAGTCTGGCGGAGGACACGGGTGACGGAGATCACTCTTCACTTGCCTCTGTTCCTAAGGATGCAAAAGGTAAAGCCAGGTTACTCATCAAAGAGGCCGGGATATTGGCGGGAATTAATATTGCCAGGGAGTTTTATCCTGTCGTCGACAGGGACCTTGTTACCGATATAAGGATTGAAGACGGTTCGCATGTTGAACCGGGAGATGTAGCATTCTATGTCTCAGGGAGTGTCCTGTCTATACTGAAATCTGAAAGGCTGCTTCTGAATATCATGCAAAGAATGAGCGGCATAGCAACAAAAACATATGAATACGCATCGAGGCTGGAGGGCTTAAAAACCAAAATACTTGACACACGAAAGACAACCCCGGGTTTTCGTTTCTTTGAAAAGGAAGCAGTCAGGATAGGTGGCGGCACAAATCACAGGATGGGTCTTTACGATATGATTATGCTGAAGGACAACCACATTGATTATGCCGGAGGTATTGAAAATGCAATACGGGGCACAAGGGAATATCTTAAAAAGAATAAGCTTACTTTAAAAGTGGAAATTGAGGCAAGAAATATTGATGATGTAAGGAAGATACTTGAAACCGGGGGAGTTGACCGTATAATGCTTGATAATTTCAGTATTGAGGATACTCGTACGGCAGTGGAGATCATTTCCGGTTCCGTTGAAACAGAATCCTCCGGAGGGATAACACTATCCACTATCAGGTCATATGGAGAATGTGGCGTTGATTTTATATCCGTGGGAGCTCTTACTCATCATGTTAAGAGTATGGATATGAGCCTTAAAGCCATTTAATACATGAACTCTAATCAGATCGTACCCGGAAGGGGTGGTTATAAATTTAAACAGCTTGTATTACCCGGGTTTGATGGTGTCCCAATAACCGAGGTGTTTAATTTTGTTATAAGGGGATTCCGGAAAGGTGTTCTTGTGACAAGGGCTTCCTCTATAGCCTTTAACCTGCTGATAGCATTACTTCCTGCGTCTATCTTTCTTTTCACTCTGATTCCTTTTATACCGATACCTAATTTCCAGGAAGAGCTGATCAGGCTTTTTGAAAACATACTGCCTGCGAATGCATTTAATTTCCTGGAGACTACCATTGTGGATGTTGTGACACACAAAAGCGGAGGACTGCTTATTTTCATGTTCCTTGCGACAATGGTTTTTTCAACCAATGGCATACATGCCGTTATTCATGCTTTTGTCGTATCTGCACATTCTTTCAAGGCCAGGTCGTGGATAGACCAGCGAAAGATATCAATAGTCCTTCTTCTGATTGTGATTATGATGATAGCCACGGCAGGCTTCCTTGTGATCTTTGGTAAAATGCTTGTAAACAGACTTGTCACCCTCCATATGTTAGAAAGGAACCTGGTAATATACATTATCATATTCCTCAAATGGCTTCTCATTGTCCTGTTGTTATTCCTGGCAATATCGTGCCTTTATTATTTCGCCCCTGCCAGGAGGGATGAGTTCAGGTTTTTTTCACCGGGTTCTATACTTGCAACATTTTTATTCATACTGACATCCCTTGGATTTTCAGCCTATGTTAACAATTTCGGCCAGTATAATAAATTGTACGGATCGATAGGTACTCTTATGGTGATATTATTATGGCTATACCTGAATTCCATTGCAATACTTATCGGTTTTGAGCTCAATGTCAGTATCAAGGCTGCCAGGGCTGTAGGCATCACTAGTTCACGGGCGGTCAGCTGCAATGAAGAAACTGCCTGACAAGTTTTTTTATCTCGTCATTCCTGTTATAAAGCCTTTCGCTTAAACCTTTGTCATTAAACGACTTAAGCCTGTTAATTACAAAATCTATAACCGATGGCGGGAAGATGCCATTCTTCTCAAAGAAAGCTCTTTGCTCCTGGAGACATTCCGCCGATTCCCAGCATGAGGCTGGCAGAGACTCCAGTTTTCCTGCCTTTTTACCGTTTTCACCTGAGAAGACATCATAGTCAACATATAGCTCTCCGGCCAGCTTAAGGCTGTCTTGTGTCTCAAGTCCATATTCCACGGCTATCACTATTCCTGCAAACAACTTATAAATATCAGCTGAACCATCAGGAGATCTCAGTTCTATTGTTTGTTTGGAAGGCATATCCGGATAATCTGTTTTATCTGAAGGGTTGGCATCCTTTATCATGTCCATGGCTCCGTTCCATCCAAGCGGCACACGAACAAGTACAGACCTGTTCCTGTCGCCCCAGCAAATATTCGTCGGTGCTTCCTGGTGAGGAACAAGCCGCAGGTATGAAGTGGGTATTGTATTTCCAAAAGCTGTAAGCGCCTTAGAAAATGTCAATACACCGGCAATCATTTTACGGGCTTCATCACTGAGCTTTCCGTCTTTAACCATGCTGTTGATGCCATTTTTCTCAAGCATCATATGTATGTGAAGGCCCGAGCCTGCTTCTCCCGATGTTATCTTTGGGGCAAAACTGACTTCGACACCATATTGTGATCCGAGTATCCGCAGAATCCATTTTGCTATAAGCAGCTGATCTACAGCTTCATCAATTTCAACAGGCTGGAATTCAATCTCATGTTGTTCAAAATCCTCTCCGTCTTTAGAAAAACTGCCTACTTCAGAATGACCGTATTTTATCCTGCAGCCTGCTCTGGCACATAACTCAAGCGCGCTGATTCTGAGATCCTCAAACTTGGCAAAAGGGGCAGATTGATGGTAACCTTTCTGATCAGTCAGAGGGTAAAGATCTTCATGCTCCGACTTAATATAATATTCCAGTTCACCAAAAGCTTTGATCCTGTAACCGGTCTTTGCAACAAACCGTGAATAAGCTTTGCGCAGGATATATTCAGGGGCACTCTCAAGGGGCCTGCCCTCGCTGTTATAAAAAGAGCAAAGAATCTCAAGGGTAGGAACTTCAATGAATGGGTTTACAAAAGCTGTACGATACCTGGGTATGACATACAGATCGCTTGCCCCTGAAGCTACAAAGGGGAAGAGGCTCGAACCGTCGACCCTCTCTCCTGCCGTAAGTATTGATACAAGGTGTTCGCGGCTGAACGGTACGAAGTTCAAGGTTTTTAGCTTACCATCATCTGCAACATACCTGAAATTAAGCATTGTAATTCCTTTGGCCTCAATGAATTTAATAATATCATCCCGGGTAAAATCCCTGGCCGGTTTCTTCAGGTATTGAACCAGCTCATTCTGGTTGAGGTTAATATCATTATTACTGCCCATAATGTCCGTTTTTTAACAGGGAAGCAAAAATATATAAATATAAAATTGTTGTTAATGCTCTTTGTCATGTTATTAATAAAAACAAAAAGTTAAGCCTTGCTTTCATATTTGAATTTATGTGTTTTTTTTCATTACTTTTGAGCCGACAATACGGACAGCATGAAAAAATGGATATTTTTCGCAATCTTCCTGCCGTTAATTGGATGTAAGACGCCGCCGGCTGATACTTACTTTACACCGGAAAAAGCAACACAATATTTTAAGTCTATCCAGGAGATATGCGATCGTGATGACGGAAAACTGTGGGGACAGAACCTGTATGGTCCGCTTATGTTCGTAGACAGGAGTACCAGGACTATTGTGGCCAACAGGCCCGACAAAGATGGCCTTCTGAAAGAGAGAGGAGGAGTTTATACCGGTATTTATCCCAAAGAGCTTATAATAAACAACGCACCTGTCACCTACGGTGGCACTCATTTTGCCATGGCTCCACTGCCTGCCAGGGAGGACCCTTACAGGATTAAAACAAGGGCTATACATAGTCTCTTTCATATGTTCCAGGAGAAAGAGGGCTTTGCATCAAACGGCTTTATTACTTCCAACATGGATGACAGGGAAGCACGGCTTTGGATCAAGCTGGAATGGAAAGCGCTTAAAAAAGCTATCAATACAACCGGGGAAGAACAACTTCTGGCA
>JBJKPQ010000141.1:0-52916 GCA_046706305.1 Bacteroidales bacterium | reverse complement strand
TAAATTTATAACCTATTCCATAGATGTTATGTATATAGTTTTTTCCGCCTGACTGTTCTATTTTTTTTCTCAGGTTTTTGATGTGGCTGTAGATGAAGTCAAAATTATCTGCATACGATATATTATCACCCCAGACATGTTCTGCAAGAGCATCCCGCGTTATTACTTTATTACGGTTTACTATCATGTAAACAAGCATATCATACTCTTTCCTTGTTAATTCGGTCCTTTGGCCGTTTATATATACATCTCCCGATCCGGTATCTATTTTTATATCGTTGTAAATTATGTCGTTGCTTACATCAAAGTGACGTCTTCTCAGCAGCGATCTTATCCTGGAATTCAGTTCGGCCAGGTGAAAAGGTTTTGTTAAATAGTCATCAGCTCCCATATCCAGTCCGGTAATCTTGTCGTCGAGTGAGTTCCTTGCTGAAAGTATTAGCAGTCCGGCTTGTTTGTTCCTTTCTCTGATCAGTTTTATAAGATCGAGTCCGTCACCTCCGGGTAATGTGAGATCCAGAATAATAACATCATAATTATATACTGAAAGACGATCTTCCGCGTAGAAAAATGAATCGGCTGTTTCACAGATATGGTTCTCCGATTCGAGGTATTTCCTTATTGATTCAAGAAGGTCCTTTTCATCTTCAATAATGAGTATTTTCATCTTATCTTTCTTGAAATGGACAAAATTAAAAGCTGATTCTGGATAAATTCTGGAATAACAGCCTGCAGTTATATGGTAATCATCCGGATCAAAGCACCATATTATAAGGTACTTTGATTATTTGACCTGTTATTCAGAAGGGATCTGTTCCTTATCCGTTGCCAGCCTGATAATAAAGCAGGTACCTTCATCGATCCTGCTTTCCACATGTATCTGGCCATTATTCAGTCTTACAAGATCATAGCATAGTTTAAGTCCGAGGCCAGTACCTTTTTCATTCTCGGTTCCGGGAGTGCTCTCAATTTCAGTGGTTGTGAACAGAGATTTTTGTTTCTCTTCAGGTATACCCACACCATTGTCGCAAATCTTAAGTACAACGCCTTCTCCATTCCTCGTTTTGTCCTTAAGCAGGATGCTTATCCTTCCTCCGCGTGGGGTATATTTTACAGCATTGGAAAGCAGGTTCCTTATTATAATATCCATAAGATCCTTGTCAATATATGCATAAGTGCTTCCTATCTGTGTGAAATTAACTGAAATATCTTTTTTGTCCGCTGTTTCTTTGAAGATGCTCAGGTTGGTAAGGATGATATCGGCAAGGTCGAGTTTTTCAGGTGAATACTTGATCTTATCTTCCTGCCCGCGTCCCCATACGAGCATATTTTCAAGCAGGCTAATTACAAGCTGAGCATATTCTATGCTTGAATTGGCAAAGGTATCGTACTGTTCCTTGTATTCCTTTTCTTTCAGCAGATTAAGCATGTACAGGATATTAACAACAGGACTTCTAAGGTCGTGCGCTATCACGGAAAATATCCTGTTTTTTAATTGTATGGTGTCTGACAGCTTTTTATTCTGCGATGCTATCATTTTGTTCTGGCTCTCAATTTCTTCGGTTCTCTTCTTAAGTTCCTGTGTTCTCTCATTTATCAGTTGTTCCAGGTTCCTGTTCATGAAAGCAAGGTCCTGCTGAAGTTTTTCTTTCTCGTGAAAGGCACTGACCCACTTGTATATAAGAAGGACTGCCTGGATGAAAACAAAGACAACAATAATATAGGAGAGAACATACTCGGTTGATTCTGTAGAATTACCCAGGGCCAGGTTAATATCGTGCAACCCTCCGGCAAGTAACAGGATAAAGGCAAGGAAATAGACAATATCAATTTTGTTTTTATGAAGAATACCTGTGAAGCTTTTAAAAAACATATAGGCCAGTAAAACAAGCATGCCCGGGTAATATGCAAATGTGGAGTAACTGAAAATGCTTACCGGTAGGAAACATGTCAGGATAATTGCCAGTGAAAAGGCCACAGTATAAATCCAGGTCAGAATCCTTACAAAGAGAGATGGATAAAGACTGACTGCAAACCATGACCAACCGATGATCACTATGAACAGGCCTATATATTCAAACCTTATAATCCATTCCCAACTGATACTGACCAGATTTAAAATCAGGTAGTGAGAGGTTACCAGGGGCCTGGTGGCAAGACCAAGTATCGTCAGGCTGAAATAGGCCATCATTTTCTCCTTGGGATAGATGATAAAGAAGAAGAAAAAAAACAGGGAGAAGCCAAGTAAAAAACTGATAACGGCCCAGTCTGATGCCCATGAATTAGCGAGTTGTTTCTGGACCTCACTGAAGGTACCAAGCTTTAGAGGAAGCCAGAAACCACCTCTCCTGTGATTAAAATTAGCTACATCTATTATAAATACAAGCGTGTCTGATGAGGGCTCAACCCTGAAAAAGTTCCTTCTGTATTCAGGTTTTGATTCTGAGGCAGATTTGCCCGGTTTACCGTTCTCTGCCATCAGTTTACCATTAAGATAAAGTTCGTACGATGAATCAAATACAGGAACATCAACAGCAAGCGGTTCCCTGTAACCATGTGGAAGCAGCACTGTTAACCTGTATGTGGCAAAACCGAATTTATTTGTCCTGATACTGTCACGAGGGTAGTCGATCCAGTATGAAGGCACCTTCCCGTAATAATCGGGTCTGTAACTGCTTTTTTCAAAATCTGCCGGTGTAAGCATTTTATCCCAGTAGAATTCCCATTCACCATTCAAATGGACAACAAAATGGTCGGGATTGTCAAGGTGCCTAAGGTCGAATACACCTTTTACAGCCATGGGAATATCTTCCCTGGCCATCGCAGAAAATGTTGTAAGTGATAAAAAAAGTACCAGGAAAAAACTCCTTCTTTTCATTTTACGCCTGTGTCGGAAACAAAAATAAGCATAATTTTTATAGAACAAAATCAGCCGTCATGTCCGGAGTCTGCCCGATAAGGCAATATTAACATCACGGTATACGTTTCAACACAGTATTATCCATTTATGTTACCCTGTTAGTGGAAATAACAAAAAGAAAGGAAAGACACCGGGGAGATGTCTTTCCTTGATTTACCTAAACCTGATCGTAGAATCTGCCGAATGGCGATTGAGAGAAGTTAAAATTGTGCTTTTTCTATTCTTTTCATGGCTGCCTGTTAACCTGCTTCAAACTGTCCGTTATTTTTTAAGTTAGTCATTCAGCCTTTTCATTAAATTACTTTAAAAAAGCCCCCTCTTTACACTGTCCGGCAAAGAGGGGGAACTCTTTACCTATTTACTACTAACCTTCAACTATGTATTTTCACCTAAATCCCGGTCCGCTGACCGTCCTGCTGTTTCATCATTCTTTTCATTAACATAGACGCCTGAAAAAGAAAAATGTTGCAGTGTTTTCCGTTAATGTTATGTTAATCATTTGTTAAATAGGTGTAAGCGACAGAAGATTAGACTATTACAGAGCATTAATCTTTTATTGCCAGGATAAAAAAAATTCAGATAAGGAAAACAATGAATTATCCCAATTATTTGGATGAAGTATAATAATCATGATAAATTTATATATAACTTGCGTCATAAATTTTTATCCATGATCTCAAGACTTGAACACAGGTTCATGATGCAGCGGCTTGGCAGAAGACTTTACTGCTGCCTTATTTTCTACAGCATGTGATCATAACTGATCCCTTAGGGGAACCACGCCTTTTCTTCCCGAAATTTAAGATAATAATTATACAGTTATATGAAAGGACTGATTTTCAACGTTAAGCGTTATTCAATCCATGATGGACCAGGGATCAGGGTAACCTTTTTTATGAAAGGTTGTCCCTTAAGCTGTATATGGTGTCATAATCCTGAAGGCATATCACCTGTCCCCGAAACTGTAAAAAGAAAGGATAGAGTTGGAGACCGTGTTTTTATAAAAGATGAAAAAGTAGGCATTTATTACAGTACCGGAGATATTATAGAAATATTAGACAGGGAGAAAGTGTTTATAAACAAATCGAAAGGTGGTGTTACATTTTCCGGAGGAGAACCCATGATGCAGGCACAATTTCTTGCTGAGGCACTTAAATCTTGCAAGGAAAATGGCTATCATACAGCCGTGGATACCTCGGGTTATACAACAAAAGATAAACTGGATATGGTTATACCATATACGGACCTTTTCCTTTTTGATATCAAGCATACTGAAGATGAGCAACACAAAATATATACCGGTGTTTCGAACAGGAAGATACTGGAAAATTACAGGTATCTTTTGAATAGCGGGAAGGACATAATGGTAAGGATTCCTGTAATTCCGGGTGTTAATGATAAAAATGATAATATCAGGCAGGTAAAGGAATTATTATTGAGTGCAGGTACAGGCTCCCTGAAAAGGATTAGTCTGCTGCCTTATCACAGAACAGGTGCAACAAAGTACACCAGGTTTGGACTTGAATACAGGATGGGAGATACAAAGACACCAACGCGGGAAAGGATGAGGGAATTAAAAGAAATATTTGAGGATACCGGCGTGAAAGTTAAAACAGGAGGATGATCACCCGCATAAATTTACCGGGGAAAATAGAAACAGAAAAAAGTAAGAAAAGGTATGATATTAACGGAGAGAGTGAAGAAACTTAGAGAGGAGAGTCTCAATGCTATTGAAAGCATAAGTGCGGAAAGAGCTCTTCTTGTGACGGAGTTCTATAAAAGTGATGAGGCAAGGGAGATTTCAGCTCCTGTCAAAAGGGCCCGTGCTTTTGAGTATATCCTTCGCAACAAAAAGATATTTATTAACGAGGGTGAACTGATAGTAGGTGAGAGAGGCCCTGTCCCTAAAGCCACCCCGACTTACCCGGAAATCAGTCTTCATTCCATGGAGGATCTTGAGATTCTTGATTCACGTGAGAAGGTATCTTTCAGGGTAGACAGTGAGGTGAGGGCTGTTTATGAAAATGAGATAATTCCTTTTTGGAAGGGCAAGAGCAACCGCGACAGGATTATGAAGCTTATGCTACCGGAATGGCTAGATGCCTATGAAGCTGGTATATTTACTGAATTCCAGGAACAAAGGGCCCCGGGCCATACTGTCCTGGGGTATAAAATGTTTAAAACAGGATTCCTGGATATCAGGGATGAAGTTCAGAAAGCTGTTAAGGCGCTCGATTTTTACCATGACCCTGAAGCATGTGCAAAACTGGAGGAGCTGAAAGCAATGGAAATTGTATGTGAGGCTATTATTATGTATGCTGGCCGTTATGCTGATGAGCTGGAAAGGCTTGCACTTTCGGAGGTTGATGATAAAAGGAAAGCCGAGCTCAGGAAGATGGCAGCGGTATGCAGGAAAGTACCTGCAAATGCTCCTTCAACAGTCCATGAGATGCTCCAGCACTACTGGTTCATACATGTTGGTGTAATAACAGAGTTAAATCCATGGGATTCCTTTAATCCCGGACGCCTTGATCAGCATCTTTATCCTGTGTATGTTGATGAAATGAAAAGAGGCACCCTGACAGAAGAACAGCTGTACGATCTGCTTGGCTGTTTCTGGGTTAAATTTAATAATCATCCTTCTCCACCAAAGATGGGAGTCACGGCCAGTGAGAGCAATACATATACCGATTTCTGTCTTATAAACCTGGGTGGAGTGAAGGATGACGGCAGCGACGCGGTTAATGAGATGTCTTATATCCTTCTCGATGTAATTAAAGAGATGAGAATACTTCAGCCTAGCTCAATGGTTCAGATCTCCGGGAAAAACCCCGACAGGTTCATTCATAAAGCTCTTGATATTGTCCGTACAGGATTCGGACAGCCTTCATGTTTCAACACCGAAGCTATTATACAGGAACTGCTCAGACAGGGCAAAAGCATAACGGATGCAAGGAACGGGGGAGCCTCAGGTTGCGTTGAGACAGGGGCATTCGGGACTGAAGCTTACTGGCTTACCGGTTATTTCAATCTTCCCAAGGTTCTGGAGTTAACCCTGAATAACGGATATGACAAAAGAACAGGTAAACAGGTCGGATTAAGAACAGGAGAAGTATCGGGTTTTACTGATTTCAAGGATCTTGTGAATGCCTTTAAAGACCAGGTAAAGTATTTCGCCGACATTAAGATACGGGGTAATAATGTGATTGAAAGAACATTCGCCGGATGGTTGCCTGTACCTTTCCTGTCACTGCTCGTTGAGGATTGTATTTTGAACGGACGGGATTATAATGCGGGGGGGGCACGTTATAACACTTCATATATTCAGGGCGTTGGACTGGGCAGTGTTGCTGATATGCTGACATCCCTTCGCTATAATATCTTTGATAAAAGGAAAATGAACTGGGGAGAACTGTTCAAAGCACTTGATGCTGACTTTAAAGACTATGAAGAGATACAGTACGATATGATATATAATACACCCAAATACGGGAATGATGATGATTATGCCGATCAGCAGGCTGTAATAGCTTTTGAGATCTTCTATGATGCCGTCAACGGTCGTCCGAATACACGGGGGGGGATGCACAGAATAAATATGCTGCCCACCACATCACACGTATATTTTGGAAGTGTAACGGGGGCAACACCCGATGGCAGAAAAGCATATCTTCCTCTGTCAGAGGGAATATCGCCTTTCCAGGGTGTCGATCACCAGGGGCCCACATCTGTTATTAAATCGGCATCAAAGATCGATCATTTAAGAACAGGCGGCACTCTCCTGAACCAGAAGTTTTCTCCGTCTTTTTTTGAAGATGAAGACAGTTATGATAACCTTACATCGCTTATAAGAAGTTATTTCAGCCTCGACGGACATCATATTCAGTTCAATGTGGTCAATGCAGATACTCTCAGAGATGCACAAAAGCATCCGGAGATGTACCGCGACCTCATAGTAAGGGTTGCCGGATACAGCGATTATTTCAACGATCTTGGCGAAGATCTTCAGAATGAGATCATAGCCAGAACAGAGCATGAAGAGATCTAAGCCTGCTGTTTCTTCGGTTTGTCCTTGATCTCGTTAAAAACCGATGTTGCTGTTGCAATAGCACCCGATATGTCGGTGAGGTTGGCCGGTATAATTATTGTATTATCAGTCTTGGCAAGATTTCCGAAGGCATTAAGGTATTGTTCAGCTATACGCAGGTTGACTGCATTTAGCCCGTTTTCTTCGGAAATTGCTGCTGATATAGCCCTCAGTCCGTTGGAGGTGGCATTTGCGAGCTGTTCAATCTCCGAAGCACGTCCTTTGGCTTCGTTGATGCGTTTCTGCATCTCGCCCTCGGAATTCTTTATCACAGCCTGTTTTTCACCTTCAGCAACATTTATCTTTGCCTGTTTGGTTCCTTCCGATTCGGCAATGATAGCCCTTTTTCCCCGCTCTGCTCTCATCTGCTTCTCCATGGCATCCTTGATACTCTGGGGAGGTATTATGTTTTTGACCTCATACCTTGTTACCTTGACACCCCATGGCTCGCTGGCCTTATCAACAGCTTCCACAATTGAAAAGTTTATTGTTTCCCTTTCTTCAAAGGTTTTGTCAAGTTCAAGTTTACCTATTATGCTCCTCATGGTAGTCTGTGCAATTTGTATGGAAGCAAACCTGTAATTATCGATACCATACGAAGCTTTCTGTGCATCCAGGACCTGAAGGTATAATATACCATCTACCTCAACAGAAATATTATCGCGCGTTATACAGATCTGCGATGGCACGTCAATTGCCTGTTCCTTCAGGGTATGCCTGTATCTTACCTTATCGATAAAGGGGATTAATATCTGGAATCCGGCAGTAAATGTTGTCCTGTATTTCCCGAGACGTTCAACAATAATTGCAGTTCTCTGAGGAACAATCTTTATCATTGAAGCCAAAAGGATGAATCCGAGAATGATTATACCTATAAGAATTAGTGTTGTACTTGAGCCTTCCATATCAGATTATTTTTTAGGTTCGACTATAAGAGTGAAATTGTTTTTTTCAAGGATTATTACCGACTGGCCCTCTTTTATATCAGACTCAGAGTCAGCTTTCCAAATTGTCCCTTTAAACTCAATCCTTCCGGTTTTTCCACGGCTTATGTCTGTCTTGGCTATAGCTTCCCTGCCAGTGAATTCATCATCGACATCGGCTGATTCTCCTTCCCTGCTGTAAAAAAGCTTGTTCTGGATCAGACGTCTCAGAGCTACAAGTGAAATTACGGATGTGATCGCAAATATTATAATTTGAATATTGATGCCGGGATCGTGAATCAGGCACACTATGGCTGTAACCCAGGCGCCGACCCCAAAGAATATTATTACAAAACCCGGGATAATAAGTTCCAGAAGGAACAGAACCAATCCGGCAACAAACCAGAAAATTTCGGGTCTGGAAAGAATAGAGTCGATCATAGTATTAATTTTATCCTGTTAGCGAGATATTAATTTGAATGAATAAAGATAATACAAAATCAAAAAATAATTCAATGAGTTTTTACCGGAAATGAATTTATTTTACCACAGCAATGTTTTTATGCTGCATTGCTATATGATGTAACAGGGCTTATTTTAAATTTTTACATTCTTATTGTCTCTCCCTTGTAAGATTTTCGCTGGTCCCCCCCCAATGATTTTTGAAAATATTTTTTATGAATTCACAGCAATTTCGTAACTTTTATTGTTATTAAGCTATAAAGTTATTGCACTGAGACCGGATGGTCTCATCCGATACAATGGCGGGATGAATTGCTTGCGAGGAGATAATAATAGTTTCCCTGTTTCATCAAATTTATTTTACAGGCAGATAAGGAGATTACCAGATGGAAAAGTTTTTTGATTATTTTGATGGTCGGTACCGGGAGTCAGTGCTTAGCCAGTCTCCTGCCGATGACGGACCGGTGATAACTCTCTCGAGGCTTACAGGCTGTGATGCACGCCAGGTAGCTTCTACACTGGCTGAAGAGCTCAACCGGAGGTATAATACAACAAGATGGAGATGGATCGACAAGGATATCATCTATGCCATTGCGAAGGAACTGAATACGGATGCACAAAGAGTGGATAACTTTTACAAAGGGATTGAGTTGTCAAATCTGTCAGAAATGATAATGGCTTTCTCAGGCGGATTTGTAAGCGATCTCAGGATTAAAAAAGCAATACGGGATGTTATATTAACACTGTGTAAGGAAGGGTATGTTATTCTTGTCGGCAGGGCAGGTGTAGCCCTGGCGCGAGACATCAAGGATGCTCTTCACCTGCGACTGGTAGCACCATTCTACTGGAGGGTGGAGAATGTCATGAAGAAGAAGGCAATGTCTTTGGAGGCAGCCGAGGAATATGTGATAGATACCGATGAGAAACGTTTTAATCTCATACAATCATTCCTCGATAAGAAACCTCTCAATATTGATTATCTTTTCGATGCAACACTCAACAGGAATTCATTTAGCGTACAGGAAATTGCTGAAATGATTCTTTATATGTATGAAAAGAAAGTGGGGAAACAGATACTTGAGAGAAAAAGAGCTGCCCGGATAATATAATGGTCCTGCTTCATTCTCAGTTCTCTTCGTTCGGGTCTCCTGTTGTTATATTCCGCTGCAGGAAGCGATTTTCTTTATATGATCGCTGAGTCGTTCGTCCAGCCCTTTCCTGTAAGCATCCCAGTCGCAAATAGGATATTTTGCAACCCCTGTTTCCATAGCTGCGCGAGCCACTGCCGGGGCTACATGTGATATAAGCCTCGGATCAAGTGGCTTTGGAATTATATATTCCTTTCCAAAGCTTAACTCTTCAAGATTATATGCTTTTAAAACAGATTCAGGGACAGGCTCCTTGGCAAGATCGGCAAGGGCTTTTGAAGCAGCAAGCTTCATCTCTTCATTTATTGATGATGCTCTTACGTCTAGGGCTCCGCGGAAGATAAAGGGGAACCCCAGGACATTATTGATCTGATTTGGATAATCAGACCTTCCTGTTGCAAAGATCAGATCATCCCTTGTTGATGTGGCATCTTCATAAGAGATCTCAGGATTGGGATTGGCCATCGCAAAAACAATAGGGTTGTCATTCATTGATGCCAGCATATCTTTTGTCATCATGCAGGCAGTAGACAGGCCCAGGAAAAGATCAGCCCCCTTTATGGCTTCTGACAGGGTATCAATATCCCTGCCTGTTACAAATTCCTGTTTGTACTTATTTAAATCTTTTCTTTTCCTGTTTATTACTCCCCTGCTGTCGACCATCACTATATTCTCTTTCCTGACACCAAGAGATACATACAATCTTGAACAGGAAATAGCAGCTGCACCGGCACCACAAACAACCATCCTGACTTCTTCAATTTTCCTGTTGGTCAATTCAAGTGCATTCAACAGCCCTGCTCCGGAGATAATGGCTGTTCCATGCTGGTCGTCATGGAAGACAGGTATATCAAGCATCTTCTTAAGTCTTGTTTCCACCTCAAAGCATTCAGGTGCCTTTATGTCTTCCAGGTTTATTCCGCCAAAGGTCGGGGCAATTGCAGCACATACTCTTATCAGTTCTTCAGGATCCTTCTCGTCGACTTCAATATCAAAAACATCGACATCGGCAAACACCTTGAAAAGCAATCCCTTCCCCTCCATCACGGGTTTCCCTGCAATAGCTCCGATATCGCCCAGGCCAAGAACAGCCGTCCCATTGGAAATTACCGCAACAAGGTTGCCTTTGGCAGTATAGTTATATGCATCTTCAGGATTCTTCTCTATTTCGAGACATGGAAATGCTACACCCGGAGTATAGGCCATGCTGAGGTCAGATTGCGAGTTATACGATTTGGTCGGGATAACTTCCACTTTACCGTGACGTCCCCTGCTGTGATACAGAAGAGCATCTTCTTTTGTTATTTTAGCCATGATGTAAATTGTTTAATCTTTCGAGATAACCTTGTTGATCAGTAACTTAAAATAATGACGAAATAATGATAGAGATGATCAAAAATATGAATTACCAAATTGATAATTCATGAAAAATATCATATGTGCATATTTTAATTTGTTTTGTGAAATGAAGCTCCCCATATGAAAAGTTAGTGCATATATTCGGTTTTATTTTGCAGAAACAACAAAAATGGATATTTTCAACTCCGGTTTAAAAAATGAATTATCACCTGGTATTTATCTGAATTATCTTATGGAAAAAAACATTGCTATTGGTACCGATATCGGAGGCAGTCATATAAGTTGTGCTGCCATCGATCTGGTTGCAGGAAAAGTAATTAAGGACACCTTTGCCGAAAGGCCTGTGAACAACCAGGCCAAGGCTGACGAAATCATCTCTGTTTGGTGTTCTGCCCTGGCTGAATCGTTGTCAAAAGTTACACTGGAAAAAGTAAAAGGTATAGGTTTTGCCATGCCCGGGCCTTTCGATTATGTAAAAGGAATATCATATATAAAAGGTGTTGCTAAATATGAAAACCTGTATGGTGTAAATGTAGGCGAAGCTGTCTCTGAAAGCCTTAAAGTACCCGGCGATTTTCTTGTCAGGTTCATGAATGATGCTTCGTCATTTGCCGTAGGAGAAGCGTGGGTTGGAAGTGCCTCAAAGTTTGGTCGTTCTTTATCAATTACACTAGGTACGGGTTTCGGTTCTGCCTTTATTGATAATAAAATCCCCGTAGTGGACGGACCGCTTGTACCCAGGCTGGGATGCATCTACCATCTGCCGTATGAGACCGGTATTGCCGACGATTATTTCTCAACACGGGGCTTACTGGGGCGTTATAAAAAAATATCAGGGAAAGAATTGCCAGGTGTCCGGGAACTTGCAGAACTGGCTCCCATGGATAGCAGCATACAAGAGCTTTTTGATGATTTTGGCAACAGGCTGGGACTATTCCTTGCTCCATGGCTTAATAAGTTTAATGCCGGAATCCTTGTAATAGGAGGTAATATTTCCCATGCTTATAACCTCTTTGGAAAAGTTTTTGAAGAAAGGTTGAAAAAAGAAAAATGTAATTCACTTGTGGCCTTGTCAGACCTGAAAGAGGATGCTGCGCTCATTGGCAGCGCTTACCTTCTTGATGAGGGTTTCTGGCAGTCGGTCCAGCATGCATTGCCTTTGATGTAAATAATGTTGTGCCTGTAACTATATAATTAACCCTAAACCTTAAATAATCATGGATACAAAAAAAGTGGAATTGAATAAAATTCTGCCTGTGCTCATTGGATTCTTTGTAATGGGCTTTGTTGACCTGGTTGGCATATCCGCCAATTATGCAAAAGCTGATTTTCAACTGTCCGATACCCTTGCAAATTTGCTGCCTTCAATGGTATTCCTTTGGTTCTTGATATTCGCAGTACCTACCGGATTATTAATGAATAAAATCGGTAGAAAAAACACTGTACTCATTAGCCTGATAGTCACTCTTCCTGCTTTATTCATACCATTGCTTTCATACTCCTTCAGCTCAATGTTGATTTCTTTTATGTTATTGGGAATAGGGAATACGATTATGCAGGTTTCATTAAACCCCTTGCTGGCCAATATAGTCGACGAGAAAAGAATGGCAAGCACCCTTACATTCGGGCAATTCATTAAAGCCATAGCTTCTTTTGTAGCTCCCATATTTGCTGCCTGGGCTGTTATTAAATTTTCAGACTGGAGAATGATTATGTTTCCTGTATTTCTTCTTGTAAACCTGGTAGTTCTTGCATGGTTGTTTTTTACAAGGATTGAAGAAAAAAACGTTGAATCAAAGGCAGTCTCTTTTGCAGAGTGTTTTGCCCTGTTAAATGATAAGACTATTTTGTTCCTTTTCCTTGGGATTATGGCCCATGTCGGATTGGATGTAGGGATTAATACAACAGCACCCAAAATTCTGATGGAACGATTGAATATAGACCTGGCTGATGCAGGTTATGCCACCAGTTTCTATTTTATTTTCCGTACTGCCGGCTGTTTACTTGGGTCAGGATTGCTTGCAAAATTCACCGCTAAATCGGTGTTTATGGTAAGTGTAAGCATGATACTTGTTGGGATACTGTGCATGTTTGTACCTGATAAGACTGTTATTTATATCGGTATTGCCCTGTTCGGACTGGGCAACTCCAATATCTTCTCAATAATCTTTTCACAGGCACTCCTGAAAAAGCCTGAATATAATAATGAAGTTTCCGGCCTTATGATTATGGGTATATTCGGCGGAGCCGTATTTCCGCTGATAATGGGTGTGGCATCCGACTTCGTGGGAGGCCAGTCAGGCGCTTTGATTATTCTGCTGATATGTGTGGCATACCTGTTTACTATGGTCGCAAAAAGAATAAAGGTGTACAATGCCTGAAAGTTTTTAAGTTACCTGTTTACCTTATAAGAGAGAGGCTGTAGTATCCGGAGAAATTCCTTTATCACAGCCTCCTCTTTATTTGTATATGGCCTCCTTTAATGCAATTCTGTTTAAAAAATGAATTCATATATTCAAACAGTCATTATATACAACCTGTTTGTATATTCATACACTGTGCTGACTAAATTTAGCAAGTGATTAAATAACAAATTAATTTAGTATTCAATTGGTGGAAGACTTTGTCAGAATATTCTTTAATCGCTTTTGAACACCTGATTAGCTGGTTTGTTTTGAAATTGGGTCTTCCCCGGCATTTTGGGTTGTTTTATTTGTTACTTAAGCGAAGTTACCTGAATGTCATAAAGGAAAAGACTTAATTTAATATCATCTGATGTTATTACTTATCAGCTTTATAAAAACAATGCAGGATAAATGATATACTGAATTTCTTCTCTGTTCCGGAGTTCTTCCCCATTCCCCAATTTCCTGTAACTCCGGAACCTTTATCCCCCATCAGTTATTTTTCCGTTTAAAGAAAAAATAACAATATGATGGGGGTTCTTTTATTTATTTCAATTGGTTTTGATATATTTATGATCTCGAAAGTTGTGTACTAAAACTAATCCTGTTTGTATCCCAATTATTGTTATATCAATGCGAATAACAACCTTTTCAATAAGGTTACTTTAGTTATAATACTGCTGCTCTTTTCTATTAACACTCTTCCAGGACAGGATTATTCATTCAGGAAGTACAATGCTCTCGATGGCTTGCCGCAAAGTCAGACTACCTATATCTTTCAGGACAGCCGCGGCTTTGTGTGGATTGCAACAAGAAATGGCCTCTCCAGGTTTGACGGCCTGGATTTTATAAACTATTACAGGAAGGACAGTCTGCCATCTAATGCTGTTAACAGTGTTACAGAAACTTCCGACAGTATTATTTACGTGGTCTCCAACCAGGGTGTGTCTGAATACACCGGCAGGAACTTCAGATTTTATCCACAGCCGGCAGGAGCTATAAATTACACTTTCGATAATTCTTTGCCAACAGTTGCTAATGAGGGGAATATATAACTGTAGGTACACTCCGGCAGAAAAAAATCTAAAATAATTAAATTCAGTAAGGGCATATACACCGATTTTTCCGGTAGTTATACTTCTCTTGATACACTCAGTAAAAGTTCAGTCTGTTACAACAAAAAAAACGGAGAACTTTTGCTTACCGATATTAACGGGACTTTATGGTCGTGGACCAATAATTACCTTAGAAGGATCTCCGACGGAGAGTTCAGGGTTGTAATGAATGAAAGAAAAAGGATTCTTGTTTACGCTGACCGTAATATGTATGAATACAGGAACGGCAGAGTTAAAATCAGACCCCTGGTCAATAAAATGGGAGATCCTGAAGTACTTATCAATATTCCCGGAATGGAAAACCATATAGATTTTTTTGACGGGCATTTCCTGAATCATATTGATCCTAACTTTGTACCCAATACTGCATATATCGATAAAGGAGGAAACCTGTGGCTTACCTCTGAAACAAATATTCACCGTTTGCTTTCAACAGCATTTACATCATTCTCGGAAGATGAAATAAATACAAAAAGTATCTGGGCCCTTGCAAGCGATAAAAATGGCCATATATGGTTCGGATCGCTTTTTAACGACCTTGTGGAATACGATGGCAAAACCTTCAGAAAAAGAAATGAATATAAATCCTTTATTAAAGGCAAGCTTTCTTTTTACAGGGGAAGCAGGCTGATGACCAACGGAGATCTGTGGCTGTCGACCGACAGGGGTGTGCTTATATGGGACGGGAACAAATTGTCGAGGCTCAATGGCTTCCCTGATAAACTTCAGATATGTTACGTTTATGAAGATCCCGCAGCAGATATAAAAATGCTTGGTACAGAAAGAGGATTGTATCTGTTGAAAAAAGATAATATTGAACTTCTTTCCAGGTTTACTGATAATGACCTGGGTGTTATTGAGGGAGTTATAAAAGACGACAGTGGATTTTATTGGTTGTCAGGCCATCATGGTCTTTTAAAATACGACAGGGGGAAAATAACCCAGGTAAGGGAAAATACACTTCCCGGAGGCTATACCTATACTCTTGAGAAAGACAACCGTGGCGGAATATGGGTCACTTCAGAAGAAGGACTTTTCTATAAATCGAAAAATGCCAAAACTTTTATACACGGTTTGCCGGAAGAGATTAATAAACCGGCCAACAGTATCCTTCTTATGGATAAATCTCATCTTATTGTGGGTAGAGTATCTGATATATGTATAATAAACCTTGACAGGTTCTATGGTAATGATAAAAAATATTTCAGGATTTATGATAACACCGACGGATTCCCGGGAAGTGATTGTCTTGATAATGGAATAGTAAAAGATAATGCCGGTCATATCTGGATATTAACCTCCGATAAAATTGTTATACTTGATCCGGCAAAACTGCATGAAGATCTCACAGCACCGGAACTGCATATCACGGGCTTCTCTTACCAGACTGATACACTGTCATGGGCTCCGGTGGATAAAAAGGGGTATTTTTACAGTATTCCTGGTAATATTCGTCTTAACAGGTTTCAAAATAAGGTACAGATCACCTTTACCGGTATTTCAACATCAAATCCTGAAAAAGTAACCTATAAATATTTTCTTGAAGGATATGACAGTAAGTGGAGTCTCCCTTCATCAAAGCAGTTTGTAGTTTATGAAAAACTGCCTCCGGGGTCATACAGTTTCATGCTGATAGCCGCTAATGCCGACGGTATTGAAAATAAAAAACCACTTGTAATGAAATTTGAGGTAGTCCCCGAATTCTGGCAGACAACATTATTCCAGGTGGCAGGTATATTGCTGTTTTTCATTCTTACCGTTTCAGTTACTTTCCTTATTATGAAGCGCCGTCAGCAAAGAAGACTTGAAAAGGAAAAGCTGCGCAACGAGTTGTCGCAGTTACAAATGAATTCGGTGCTGAGCCAGTTTGATCCTCATTTTACCTTTAATGTCATTTCATCTGTCGGGTCTCTGATAATAAAAGGAGAGAAGGAGACAGCATATACATATATAACTAAGTTGTCTGGTTTATTGAGAAGTGTTCTGAACGACAGCAATGTACTTGTGAAATCACTCTCTGATGAAGTCAGTTTTGTCAGGAAGTATTGCGAGATGCAGAAACTCAGGTTTAAGGAAAGGTTCAGCTTCAGCATCTCCATCGACAGTAATGTAAACATGCAGATGGAACTACCTAAGATGACGATCCAGACTTTTGTTGAGAATTCAATTAAGCATGGATTTGAAAACAGGTTGGAAGGGGGGCGTATTGACATAATAATCAGGAAATCAGATGGAGCAGTTGAAATCATAGTAAGAGATAACGGAGTTGGAAGGACAGCTGCTTCCCGGCGTAAGTCAGAAGGAACAGGTCATGGACTGAAGATTATCAACGGGTTATTTGATGTGATGAATTCGGGTAAGGCTAATGTGGCCGGTATTAAAATAAAGGACCTGTCAAATAATGGTGAAGCTACAGGAACAGAAGTTATTATAAGAATTCCCGATGATTATAAATTCAGCCTTGTGACAAATGCAGAGAAGTATTAAACATTTATAATTATGACATCTAATCAGCTGAAAGCAGTTATTGTAGAAGACGAAGAAGAATCTCTTCATCTGCTTGACAATCTCATTCTATCAACCGGTCTTGCCAGCGTAACAGGCTCAACTACCCATCCTGGTGAAGCATTGAGTCTTATCATCAGTCTTCAGCCTGATATAGTTTTTCTCGATATCAAAATGCCGGTGAAAAACGGGTTTGAGATACTTGATGACCTTCGTAAGATAAAATCTGATAAACCATTCGTGGTTTTTACTACAGCTTATGATGAATATGCTCTTAAAGCATTTGACTACGCAGCATTCGATTATCTTTTGAAGCCTGTTGATCCTTCAAGGCTTACTGAGACACTTTTACGCTGTATTGAAAGCAGGAAAACAGGGATCAGGCAACAGGCTGACTTGCTTATTGGGGCAACAAAAAAAATCCTGGTACGTAATATTTCCGGTATCAGTGTTATCGACCCGGCAGAGATAGTATACGTGGAAGCCGAGGGTAACTATTCGGTGTTTCATTTAAGCACAAACAGGGTTGAGACAGCCACAATCCTTCTGGGTAAGGTGGAGGAACAGTTGCTGTCTGACAATTTTTTCAGGATAGGCAGATCTTTTATAGTAAATATTGACTACCTGAAAAAGATAAGTACAAAACAACTGCAATGTACATTATCTGCAAACGGAACAGATTATAAATGTAATATGTCGCGAAATAAGCTCGGAGAATTACTTGAAAAGATCAAAGGCAAACACTGACATCATCATTTATTCTTTTGCATTGATTAAATACTTCATGTTTTATCAGTCTTGCACAGTAGCTCATACAAATTTATACCACCTTTATACAAAAATTGAATTGATAGCGGTGAATTCGTTATTTTACAATTATCTTAGTGACGGATTTGTCTGTTCCGGATTCCCCATTCCCCATTTCCCTAATTTTTCCGGAGCAAAATATCCCCCTTCAAAGCGTGAACTATCCACAAATCATACACGCCTCCTGAAGGGGGTTCTTTTTACCATATCAATAACTACCGTCTTTCTCTGTTTCAATTCCCGGATATGTTTCTAAGACTTCATTTTGGTTTATAAAAAATAGAACTTTTTCAATTTGTATTTTGCAGGTAAAACTTGCAAATTGCATATGAATTCTCAGCAAGGGGAATCATCAGACCTGACAATTAAAATCATATAACCATTTATTAACGCTTCAACAAGATATATTCTATGAAAGAAATCAAAACAGGCAGACGTGGTTTTCTTAAGAAAACAGGGGCTGCTGCTCTTGCTTTAACAATTGTTCCAAGGTATGTTCTTGGAGGAACCGGATATACTGCACCAAGCGATCAGCTCACAAAGGGTATCATAGGTGTTGGTGGTATGGGTCGAAACCACATACCCTATGAAGGCACAAAGTTACTCGCAATCTGTGATGTTGATAAATCTCACCTCAACGATGTTCTTGGTATGGTTGGAAAGGATGTAACAGGATATCATGATTTCCGTGAGCTTATAGCAAGGCCCGATATTGATATTGTTCATATAGCCACGCCTCCTCACTGGCATGGCATAATTTCAAAAACTGCTGCTGAGGCAGGAAAGGATATCTGGTGTGAAAAACCCATGACGAGAACCATAGGAGAGGGGCTTAAGGTGATTGATGCTGTGCAGCGTAACGGCGTTATGTTCAGGCTGAATACATGGTTCAGGTTCAAAGACCAGTTTTATGGTCTCGGTACAACAGTTAAACCTCTTAAAAAGCTAATCGACAGTGGCGCACTGGGATGGCCCCTCAAAGTAACTGTAAGCGGTGTTACCGGTTATGACTGGAAATTCTACTGGAGCGGCTTGTATAATCTTAAACCAATGCCGGTGCCTGAAGTACTCGATTATGATTTCTGGCTTGGTCCTGCACCTTATAAACCTTATAACCCGGAAAGGGTGCATGCAAAATTCAGGGGTTACTGGGATTATGACGGTGGAGGTCTCGGAGATATGGGACAGCATTATCTCGACCCTGTTCAGTATATGCTTAACAAGGATGACACAGGGCCTGTATACATAGAAGTCGATGCTCCTGAACAGCATTATGATGCCGTGGGATCGTGGCGCAGGATAACTTATACTTATGCTGATGGATGTAAGATTATCCTGGACGGTGAGAACCGCGACAAGGATGCCGCCTATATTGAAGGCCCACATGGGAAAGTTTATAAAGGTTTCAGATCAGATATACCAGATTTTCAGAAACTGATCAACTCACTTCCTGATCCGGCTCCGCAAATTGAAACATTTACCGAATCGGTGCTTACAAGGAAAAAGTTTGCACTTAACGAAGCAAACGGCCACAGATCGTGCTCTCTTGTCAACCTGGGAAAAATTGCACTCAGACTGGGCAGGAACCTGAAATATGATCCTCTGAATCAACAATTTGTGGATGATGCGGGAGCCAATGAGCTTATTAATCAGCCCATGAGAGGACCTTGGACAATATGATGCTGTAATTAACTTTGGAGACCTGATAATCAACTTTTAAAGAATAAGATAATGAAAATAAACAAAATACTAGTTATATGTCTTTCCGTGCTGATGTTTTCGGCAACATCATATTCCCAGGACAACAGAACCCTTGAGACCAGGGTGGCCGATCTGCTTGCCAGGCTGCCTGCGAAGGACACCAGACTTACGGATAAGCTTATGGAAGATATGCTGTCCCTGGGTAACCCGGGATGGAAGATGATCTGTGACCAGGTGATACCTGCCGGTACAGGTGATGATACCCAGCCAAGATTTGCCATCGAGAGTTTCTCCCGTTTCCTTTCAAAAAACAAGGACGAAGAGGGAAGAAAAGAATGGGAAAAGAATTGTATATCATATGTTGTGTCGGGGACGGATTATAATGTCAGGGACTTTTTTATGAAGCAGCTTCAACTGGTTGGCGGTCCGGCATCTGTGGAAGCAATGAAACAGTATATCGGTTCAAAGGAACTATGCCAGCCTGCAATAGCTGTTATCTCTGCTGTTGGCGGGAAAGAGGCTGAAAAGGAACTGGCTGAATCGCTTAAAAATGAAAATTTGCCCTGTGCTGCAGCTGTTATGAATGACCTGGCTCTTGTTGATTCGAAACTGGCAGTCGACCAATATATCAAGTGGGCAGCCTCCTCCGATAACAGTATAAAGACTGCGGCTTACAATGCACTTGCACACAGCGGAAGCCCGGAAGCAAAACAGGTTCTCCTCGACGCTGCCAAAGCAGTTGATTTCAAATGGGAAGCAAATGGAGCTACCTCAGCTTTACTTACTTACGCACGAAAAATTGCCTCTGAAGGCGATCTAAAAGGCATGGATAAAATATGCAAAATGGTTATTTCAAAAAGCAGGGATAACCTTAATGTCCAGAGTAAAACAGAAGCACTGAGTATCTATACATCTTTTCACGGGATTGAAGCAATGCCATATATTCTGAGAGCCGCGTCTGACCAGAATAAAAAGTACAGGATGGCAGCGATGCAGATGTCACTTGCCATTAAAGGTTCTGATGTAGTAAGTCAGTGGATTAAATATTTTAACAGGGCTGTTCCGGCTGCAAAACCTGAAATTATTGCCATGCTGGGAGATCGGGCTGATGAAGCTGCTTTGCCTCTTGTAAACTCTTCATTATCAGATGATGATGTTAATGTCCGCGTAGAAGCTGCAGCTGCTATAGTGAAGATTAGTGGTAATAAAGCAGTTAATTCTCTGATAAATTATATGCTTGTATCTGGCAGTGATGAAGACCAGGCTGCAGCACGATCAGCTCTTAAAACTGTTCTCGACAGCGATAATCTTCATTTTCTAATTCCTGTTCTGAATGAAGGAAGACCTTATGCAAAGATATCAGCAATTGAACTGCTTGCATGGAGCAAAAACAATATGTACTTCGATGATGTTCTGAAGTATGCATCCTCGGAAAATGAACCCGTAAAAGCAGCTGCAATAAAGGCTATTGCCGATCTGGCAGGAAAGGATGATCAGGGTAAGCTTATAGATCTTTTATCAGTGACCGATAAACCTGAATATGTCACTGAGATACAGGCTGCCCTGAAACAAGCAGCTAATCAGGAAGATGATCCGGCCAGGCGTTCTGATGTTATTCTTTCTGCCCTTAACGGGAATATCAGCAAAGAGAAGCTTATTCCGGTTCTTGCCGCGACCGGGGGTATAAAAGCCCTTGATATGGTATTAAAGGAGTTTGAAGAAGGTAATCCGGCAATAAGGGATGTCTGCTTCCGTACTCTTACACAGTGGAAAGACTATTCTGTTTCATCTGCATTATTCTCTATTTGTGCTTCAGGTAACAAAACATTTGAAGGACCGGCTTTTGAAGGGTATGTAAGGGTTATCTCTACTGCTGATTTACCTGATGAGGAAAAGCTTTTGCTTTTCAGAAAGATAATGCCATATGCGATCAGCCCTGCCCGAAAAAATGAACTTATATCACAAATAGGGAAACTCAAAACATACCAGGCTCTCTTCTATGTAGCAGATTTTCTTGATGATCAGGCAACATCTGATGCCGCAGCAAGGGCTGCAATGAATATAGCACTGCCATCAACCGGGTCTAAGGCGGGTATGTATGGAGACCTTGTCAGGAAGATACTCACCAGGGTTATGGGAAAACTGCAGGGACAGGAAAGCGAATATGACAGGGAGATGGTAAATAAATACCTGGCCGGTATGCCTGCGGATAAAGGATTTGAGCCTATCTTCAATGGCAGGGATCTGACCGGATGGCAAGGCCTTGTTGAGAACCCTGTTGCTCGTGCTAAAATGAATCCGCGGGAGCTGGCTAAAAAGCAGGCTGAAGCAGATAAAAAGGTTCCGGGTAACTGGAGCGTGAAGGATGGTTGCATATGGTTCAACGGAGAAGGTGATAACCTCTGTACCATAAAACAATATGGCGATTTTGAGATGCTTGTCGACTGGAAGATTACAAAAGAAGGCGACAGTGGTATCTATCTGAGGGGCTCTCCACAGGTGCAGATATGGGACACTTCCCGTGTTGATGTCGGTGCCCAGGTCGGTTCGGGTGGTTTGTACAATAACCAGGTCAATATGTCCAAACCACTCAAAGTGGCGGATAACCCCGTGGGAGACTGGAATAGTTTCAGGATAAGAATGGTGGGTGAAAAGGTGAGTGTCTGGCTGAATGGTGAACTTGTTGTTGATAATGTTACAATGGAGAATTACTGGGATCGGTCACAACCTATTTTCCCGACTGGCCCCATTGAGCTGCAGGCCCATGGCACTAACCTGGCATTCAGGGATATCTATGTCAGGGAAATAAGTGATAAGGATTATAACCTTACCCCGGAGGAACGGTCTGATGGGTTTGTTTCCCTTTTCAATGGTAAAGATCTTAATAACTGGGTAGGTAACAAAAAATCGTATGTCGTTGAGGATGGCATGATTGCAGTCAAACCAAGCGACGATTCCGGTGGTAATCTTTACACGGAAAAAGAATACTCCGACTTTACTTTCAGGTTTGAATTCCAGCTTACCCCTGCAGCCAATAACGGACTGGGCATAAGGACCCCTCTCACCGGGGATGCGGCCTATGTGGGTATGGAGATTCAGATACTTGATAATACAGCACCTGTCTATGCCAACCTTCAGCCATACCAGTATCATGGCTCGGTATATGGCGTTATACCTGCAAAAAGAGGTTATCTTAATCCTGTGGGCGACTGGAACTACGAAGAAGTAACAGCAAAAGGAACCCATATAACTGTTGTTCTTAACGGCACTACAATTGTTGATGGTGATATTGCAGGACCAAGAGATCATGGAACAATGGATCACAAAGATCATCCAGGACTAAAAAATAAAACAGGTCATATCGGTTTTCTTGGTCATGGATCGGAGTTGAAATTCAGAAATATAAGAATAAAGGATCTCTCACAACAGGACTAAGTTCTTTAATTTATATATTTGATATAAGCCCTGTGCCTCTTCTGAGTTGCTCTGTAATGGTCATTTACAGTGCAACTCAGAACACCTGGTTTTCTATGGGCCAATGAGGTTTTACTTTAAAGACTAATAAAATGACAAAAACATTCACGCTTCTTGCAACAATCTTAATTCTCGTATCCTGCTCTAAAGTGAGCCCTCCGGCACCATATGGCCCGCTTCCTTCTGAACGCCAGCTTCAGTGGCATGAGATGCAGTACTACATGTTTGTTCATTTTACAGTCAATACATTCACTGACAAGGAATGGGGGTACGGTGATGAGAAAGAGTCAGTTTTCAATCCTTCGGATCTTGATTGTGACCAGTGGGCAAAGGTGGCAAGCGAAGCAGGGATGAAAGGTATAATAATTACTGCCAAACATCACGATGGTTTCTGCCTCTGGCCATCAAAATATACTGAGCATTCTGTAAAGAACTCTCCGTGGAAGAACGGGAAAGGCGATGTACTGCGCGATCTAAGCATTGCTTGTAACAAATATGGCCTCAAACTGGGTGTTTATCTATCGCCATGGGACCGCAACAGTGCCGTATACGGGACACCGGAATATCTCGTTTACTACAGGAACCAGCTGAGGGAGCTGCTTACAGGTTACGGCAAAATATTTGAAGTATGGTTCGATGGTGCAAATGGAGGCGACGGTTATTACGGAGGTGCCCGCGAAGTCCGCAAAATTGACAACAGAACTTATTACGACTGGCCTAACACAGATTCTATTGTAAGAGATCTGCAGCCAAATGCAGTGATGTTCAGCGATGCCGGTCCGGATGCCCGCTGGGTAGGGAATGAAAAAGGCATTGGCAGCCTTACCAACTGGTGCCTGTTAAACAGGGATGGAATGTATCCTGGCGGCGATTTTGCCTCAGTCCTCGGACCCGGCCAGGAAGACGGTAAGTACTGGGTGCCTGCAGAGGTCGATGTTTCAATAAGACCAGGATGGTTCTATCATCCGGCCCAGGATTCGATGGTGAAATCACCTGAGAAGCTCCTTGATATCTATTATTCATCCATCGGAAGAAACTGTAATCTTATTCTTAATGTACCACCTGACCGGCGTGGATTGTTAAATGAGATTGATGTAAAATCGCTGCTGGGATTTAAAAAACTGCTGGATGAGGAATTCAGTACTGACCTGGCAAGAGGAAAGAAAGCATCTTCTTCTTCATCGCGCGGCAGGGCATATGCCGCATCAAATGTAAACGACGGTGATCCTGAAACATATTGGGCTACACCTGATAACGAAACATCAGGGGATATTTTAATTGACCTTGGTAAAGAAACTGAGGTTAACAGGATAATTCTTCAGGAGTATGTAAAGCTTGGACAAAGGATAAAAGCTTATAAGACAGAGGCACTTGTTGATGGGAAATGGTTGCCTCTTGTTGATGGTACCACAATCGGTTATAAGGTTATCCGTAAATTTCCTGTTGTAAAAACAGAAAAGATAAGAATTACAGTAACCGACTCAAAAGCTTGTCCGGTGATATCAAATATTGAACTTTACAGGGCTCCCGGTGAATGAGGTGAAATCAAGCGGCAGGATAAGCCTTGTGATGACTCCGGTTTTTATTCCAACTGGAACATCCTGGCTATTTTAACTGCAGCAGATATCCTTTTGGCAAGTCCTTCCCAGTCATTCTTTTTTATGATATCCTTTGTTATAAGGTTTGAGCCTATGCCAACACAGGTAACACCTGCACTGAACCATTCCCTTAGGTTTTCCAGTGTCGGTTCGACGCCACCCGTTGGCATTATGGATGTCCAGGGGCATGGACCCTTTATTGCTTTAACAAAATCAGGCCCGCCAACACACGATCCCGGGAAAATTTTGACTATCTCAGCACCCAGTTCCTCGGCATAATTTATTTCCGAAAGACTACCGCAACCTGGTGACCACATTACCTTTCTCCTGTTGCATACCCTTGCCATTTCAGGATTAAGAACGGGGGATACTATGAAGTTGGCACCAAGCTGTATGTATAAGGAGGCTGTACCGGCATCCACAACAGATCCTGCTCCCATTATAATATCAGGGATTTCTTTTTCTGCCCATTTATTAAGTTCGGAAAACAGTTCATGAGCATAATCACCCCTGTTGGTAAACTCGAAAACTCTGATGCCGGCTTCTGATGAAGCTTTTATCACATTACGGCATACCGAAGGATCTTTGTGGTAAAAAACAGGTACTATACCTGTTTCTTTCATTTTATTGTATACTTCTATTCGCGTGAATCGTGCCATATTTTTTGGTTTGTAACAAATGTATTTAAAATTAGAAGATTTTAAAAGTCAGTATTATCCATCGTGATAATAATTTTTTAGGGATGGTGTCTGAGGGAAGGGTTAAAGTATCATTCCTGACTTTCATTCCGAGATGTTCGGCTTTATCTGAGGGAATCATTATATTAGCATCTCAAACATGGACAATGGTATTAAATTATATCTGGATCGCTTTCTTTCTTATTGGTTTCCTGGTTGCGCTTGGCCAGTTGATATTTGCAGGTAATATTCAGATTTTCAACGATCTGGTTAATGCCGTTTTTGCTAATGCCAAGACAGGTTTTGAAATTTCACTGGGACTTACAGGTGCTCTTACCTTGTGGATGGGCCTGCTGAAAGTAGGTGAGAAGGGTGGTGTTGTAAAGATACTTGGAAAGCTCATAGGGCCCCTTTTTGAAAGACTCTTCCCGGAGCTTCCCAAAGGACATCCTGCATATGGTTCTATAATGCTTAACATTTCTGCCAACATGCTGGGACTCGATAATGCTGCCACACCTGTCGGACTTAAGGCTATGAAGGAAATGCAGGAAGTAAATCCCAAAAAAGACACTGCCTCCAACGCTCAGATTATGTTTATGGTTCTTAATGCTGCAGGCATAACAATAATACCCGTAAGTATAATAGTATACAGAACACAACTTGGAGCAGCAAACCCTGCCGATATCTTTATACCGATTCTGATCTCTACATTCTTTGCTAACATTACAGGTATGATCAGTGTCGCAATTGTTCAGAAAATTAACCTTTTCGACAAGGTTATTATTGCATACCTGGGAGGACTGACAGCCATAGTGGCCGGTATCATTTATTATTTCAGTCACCTGCCCAAAGAACAGATATCAACCATATCGACCTTTGCTGCTAATTTCACACTGATCTTCATTATTGTTGTGTTTATTTTACTGGCCCTGATAAAAAAAGTCAATGTATATGATGCTTTTATAGAAGGAGCCAAAGAAGGTTTTGGTATCGCTGTGAAGATTATTCCTTTCCTTGTTGCAATACTTGTTGGCATTGGGATCTTCAGGGCATCCGGAGCCATGGATTTCATAATTGCCGGCATTACCAAATTTTTTGCATGGCTTGGTGTTGACACAAGGTTCACTGCTGCTCTTCCTGTTGCTTTTATGAAACCTCTTTCAGGAAGCGGAGCCCGCGGATTGATGATAGATGCCATGACTACGCACGGCCCTGATTCATTTATTGGACGACTGGCCTGTACAATGCAGGGCACCACCGATACAACATTTTATATTGTAGCTGTTTATTTCGGTTCTGTAGGTATTAAAAATACGAGGCATGCAATTGGTTGTGGCTTGCTGGCCGATCTTGCCGGTTTTACAGCTGCAATTTTCCTGTCATATCTTTTCTTCTCATAATTTCCTGTAAAATGGATGTCATTACCACATCAGTACTTGTCGGCATCAGCATTGTGGCCATTATCCTTCTGACCTCTAAACTGAAACTGAAAGCGTTTGTCTCGTTGTTCCTTGTGTCTCTCTTCCTGGCTTTTACAACACTTCCCGTAAGTACTATTGTGAACACCCTGAAGGAAGGCTTTGGTAATACAATGGCCTCAATAGGGTTCCTTATCATCCTTGGTGCTATGATTGGTATAACACTTGACAAGACAGGTGCCACAATGAGTATTGCAGGGTTTATCCTGTCAAAGACAGGAGAGAAGAAGAGTTCCAGAGCTCTCGGCATAACAGGTTTTATAACCGGGATACCAATATTTTGCGATTCTGCTTTTATTATACTCAGCGGACTGGCCAAATCGTTCAGCTCCAGGTCTAAAATTGCAATGCCCTTTATGGCTACCGTGCTGGCTTCATCTCTTTATTCAGTTCATTGTCTTATCCCTCCACATCCGGGTGCCCTGGCTGCAGCCGGGTTGTTTGATGTTAACCTTGGTTACCTGATTATTGTCGGTATACTTTTTGCAATTCCGGGAGCCCTTTCTGCATATATTTGGAGTAAATGGCTCACAAGAAAAGGCAACTACCCTCCGGCACCGGAACCAGAGGTTGACCCAATGGTCAACCACGAAAAACTGCCTTCACCTTTCATGTCATTTCTTCCTGTTGTTGTACCCCTGCTACTCATTACTTTGAGATCACTCATGGTATTGTTCGATAAAGAAGGTCATAGCTTGTTGTCAAGGGTATTTTATGTTCCCGGAGAACCCGTTATTGCATTGTCTGTTGGCGTATGCCTTTCTTTGCTGCTTATAAAGGGGAAGACAATAGAAAAGATCAATTCTATTTTTACTGAAGCCATAGAAAAAGCGGGGCCTATACTTATTGTAACCGCTGCAGGAGGTATGTTCGGTATGGTGATCAGGGAAACAGGCACCGGTGAGGCAATGGGCAAGGCCCTTGCCGATACAAGTCTCGGGCTCCTTGTACCTTTCCTTATAGCCATGGTGATGAAAACAGCCCAGGGCTCTTCAACAGTAGCTATAATAACAACAGCTTCATTTGTTGCACCAATGCTTCCTGTGCTCGGACTCGATTCCGAAACAGGCAAGCTTTTTGGCATGCTTTCCATGGGTGCAGGATCGATGCTGGTATCGCATGCGAATGATTCGTATTTCTGGGTAGTATCCAATTTCTCGGGAGTCAGTTCAACAGTTAACCTTCGTGTTTATTCCTCTTCAACAATAGTGATGGGGATCACCATATTTGCCTTTATCTGGATAACATCTCTGCTGGTAATGTAAACTGATTTTCAGGGAATCATCCGGAGAATCAAAGAGATTGCATATGAACATGAGAATAGCAGCAAAGGAAGTTTTTAAGGCCGGCATAGAAGGAGTTATGCCTTCAGCACTCGTAATGAAGTACCTTTACGTTGATGAAAAGGGAATTAAAGCCGGAGACAAATTCTTTCCTTTTGATACAATTAAGAATATATATGTTGTGGGAGCCGGGAAAGCCGGCGCCAAAATGGCTTCTGCAGCAGAATCAATTCTGGGTAATCATTTAACAGGTGGGCATGTTGTTGTAAAATACGGATTTGCTGGCAAGCCCGGCAGAATTGAAGTATCAGAAGCAGGTCATCCTGTCCCCGACACAAACAGCTTCATATCTGCCGGAAAAATACTGGATATTGTTAAGAAGGCAGGTAAAAACGACCTGGTGATCTGCCTCATTTCAGGAGGGGGATCATCCCTTATGGCTGATCTGCCCGAAGGAATATCTGAAGAGAATATGAGGATACTAAATGCGGAACTTGTAAATTCCGGAGCCACTATAGGTGAGATTAATACAGTAAGGAAACACCTCTCATCAATTAAAGGAGGTCAGCTTGCAAGGGCTGCAAATCCTGCTAAGCTCATAAGCCTGATTATTTCAGATGTGCCCGGCGATAAAACGGATGTTATTGCCTCGGGCCCCACGGTACCTGACCCGACAACATTCTATGATGCAATGGAAGTAATTAACAGATATGGCCTTGCTGATACTATCCCTGAAGAAATAATGAAATACCTGGATGAAGGGCTGGAAGGCTGTTTGCCGGAAACACCAAAGCCTGGTGATCCTCTGTTCGAAGAGGTAACCAATATTATAATAGGAAATAATGGTATGGCTCTTAAAGCTGCTGCTGCAAAAGCCGGGGAGTTAAATATGAATACTGTGATTGAAGGTGAGCAGTTACAGGGAGACGTGTATGCTGCTGCTGAAAGGATAATCTCAGCTTCGCTTTCCTGTAAAGCCGATATGAATGTGAAAAAACCGGTATGCCTTATCTTTGGAGGTGAGACCACACTCAGGGTTACGGGAAGTGGTCTTGGTGGAAGAAATCAGCACCTTGCGCTTCAGTGTCTGTTAAAACTTGGCAACACCAGGGGCATAACAATTCTTTCCGCCGGCACAGATGGTAATGATGGTCCGACAGATGCAGCCGGAGCCGTAGTTGACAGCAGAACATATTCTGAAGCATATGACATGGATCTCGATATACAGGGTTTTGCCGATTCCTTCGATTCCTGGAACTTCTTCAATAAAGCCGGTGGTCATATCAAAACAGGTCCCACCATGACAAATGTAATGGATATAGTAGTTGTGATAATTGAATAAATATTTGACTCTGCTGCCATAAAAGATGACCGGCTTCATGATTGTTTTAGCTATATTTGTTTTTCACCAATAGGGAACTAATAAATCTTTTTAATGAAAGCCCTTGTACTGGAAGATTACAAAAAAATGGTATATAAAGATGTACCCGAACCTGTATTGGGCGAAAATGAAGTACTTGTAAGAGTTAAGGCTTGTGGTATCTGTGGTTCGGATATTCATGGTTATGACGGGAGCACAGGCAGGAGGATTCCTCCAATTATAATGGGACATGAAGCCTCGGGTGTTATTGAAAAAACCGGTCCGCAGGTTATCGGGTGGAAAGAAGGTGATCGTGTTACCTTCGATTCTACAGTCTACCCTCTGAATGACTGGTTTACTCTGGATGGACGGTATAACATAAGCGATAACCGTGAGGTTTTGGGTGTCTCACCCGGTACTTACAGACGTCATGGGGCTTTTGCCGAATATGTTGCAGTTCCGGAACACATATTATACAGGATACCTGACAATGTTACTTTCGAAACGGCTTCATTGGTTGAGGGGATTGCTGTTGCCCTGCATGCAATAAAACTTTCGGGTCTTAAGACGGGCGACGGATGTGTTGTTGTTGGTGCCGGAATGATAGGGATACCGGTTATTAAGCTGCTTGCAATATCAGGTGCATCGCGTATCATTGCCATTGACACCAGCCCCGTTCGTCTTGACAAAGCTGCCAAAGCAGGGGCCACTTCAGTATTCAGGGCTTCCGACCCGGGTATCGTGACAAGGATAATAAGCCTGAACGGCAACAGGGGAGCCGACATCTCTTTTGAGGTGGTTGGTAAATCGGAATCAGTTAACCTCGCTATTGATGTCCTGCGTAAAGGGGGCAGAGCAGTGCTGGTGGGGAATGTGTCGCAAGGTGTGGAATTTCCACTTCAGAAGGTGGTTACACGTGAACTGAATATAATGGGAAGTTGTGCAATAAGGGGTGAATATGAAACTGTGCTAAGCCTGTTGGAGACAGGAAAAATAAATGTTGATGATCAGATAGCTGCCATCGCCCCTCTGTCAGAAGGTGCAGGGTGGTTTAATAAACTGTATGATAACGGAGGCGGATCGGGTAAAGTGATCCTGGTTCCCTAATAAAAAAAGGTATGTCAGGTGAGATAATAAATATATCAATAGCGGGATGCAGCAGGGTGGCGCATCTGCATGCCAGAGCAATTAAAAACATACCAAACGTAAGGCTTACAGGTGTCTGGAACAGGTCAGGATCAAAGGCTGATAAGTTTGCAAAGCAATATGATACCAGGTCTTTCTCCGATGTCTCTCAGATGGTAAGGGAATGCTCCTCAGATCTTGTAATAGTCTGTAATGCACATCCTTTTCATGCCGATCCGGCAGTGAAGGCTGCCCAGGCAGGGGCAAACATTCTTGTGGAGAAACCTCTTGCGGTCAGCCTTGCAGATTGCGATGAGATAATGAAAACCTGCAGGGAAAATTCTGTCAAGCTTGGTGTTATAAGCCAGAGGAGGTGGTACGAGCCTGTAAGAAGGGTAAAGAATGCAATTGAAAACGGGAAAATAGGCAAACCTGTCCTTGCTGAAGTGACGATGCTGGGATGGCGCGACAAGGCATATTATGATGCTGATGAATGGAGAGGTACATGGACACAGGAAGGGGGAGGAGTGCTTGTTAACCAGTCTCCGCATCAGCTCGATCTTTTACTTTGGTTTATGGGGGAGGTTGATGAGGTATTCGGTGTCTGGAAGAACATGAACCATCCTTACATAGAAGTTGATGATACTGCTCTTGCCATCGTTAAATTCCGTAATGGGGGGCTGGCCAGTATACTTGTCAGTAATTCTCAAAAGCCCGGATTATACGGGAAGGTTCATATACATGGAGAAAACGGAGCTTCTGTAGGTGTCCAGACCGACGGGGGAGCTATGTTTATAGCCGGAAAAACAGGTGTTTCAGAACCACCTGTTAATGACCTGTGGACTATACCGGGTGAGGAGAATCTGCTCAGCGGCTGGATAAATGAAGATACAGAGCTATTTAATAAAACAGATCCGACAGTGTATTACATACAACGCCAGATAGAAGATTATACCGGGGCAATCAGACTGAACAGGGATCCTCTTGTTACGGGTGAAGACGGACGACGTACTGTTGAACTCATTAATGCTATTTACCGTTCGGCAGAGAAGAATGCTCCCGTCAGTTTACCTCTCCATGAAGAAGAAAGCCTAAACAGCTAAATGTATAATGACGAGGGGTAGATTATTTTTATTATTAGAAAATGAATAGTTAATTTTTAAGAAATCTAAAAATATTACTTCATGCCGCTTTTTATTATTATTCTCGGGATCTGTCTGTTACTTTTCCTGATCATTGTTTTAAAATTCAACTCTTTTCTTTCATTTGTCATTGTATCACTCGTTGTTGGCCTGGCCGAGGGGATGAACCTCAACAATACCATTACATCAATAGAAAATGGCATTGGAAGTACCATGGGGTTCCTGGTTCTTATACTGGGATTCGGCTCCATGCTGGGCAAGCTTGTTTCAGAAAGTGGGGCTGCACAAAGGATTACCACAAGGCTTGTTGATTCCTTCGGACTCAATCATATTCAGTTGGCACTTATGCTCACAGGATTCATTGTCGGTATTTCCCTTTTTTATGACGTGGGTTTCTTTATTATGATTCCGCTTGTGTTTACAATAGCTGCCACGACCCGTCTTCCTCTTTTATATGTAGGATTACCTATGCTTGCATCGCTCTCCGTAACACATGGTTACCTGCCACCCCACCCGGCTCCTACGGCAATTGCTGATATGTTTCATGCAGATATAGGCAAGACACTTTTTTACGGGATCATAGTTGCCCTGCCTGCTATTGTTATCTCGGGGCCCTTTCTCTCCAAAGCATTAAGCAGAAGCAAGATAGATGCCAGGCCACTGGCCGAGTTCCTGAATACAAAACCTATGAAGGATGAAGAAATGCCAGGGTTCTGGGTCAGCTTTTTTTCTGCTCTTCTTCCTGTAATAATAATAACTACAGCAACTGTTGCAGGCTTTATACTGCCAGCAACAAGCATCATCAGGAAAATACTTGGTTATATCGGGAATCCGGCTTT
Organism: Bacteroidales bacterium; assembly: GCA_046706305.1. GTDB lineage: Bacteria > Bacteroidota > Bacteroidia > Bacteroidales > VadinHA17 > LD21. The sequence continues at coordinate 20,508 of JBJKPQ010000141.1, read as the reverse complement.
TGCAATGCTGATATCGGTACTTGTTGCAATTTATACTCTCGGTCTTGCAAGAGGGCGTAAAATGCCGGAAATAATGGAATCCCTTGCTCATTCCGTTACAAGCATTACAATGATTATGCTTCTAATTGCAGGAGCGGGGGCATTGAAACAAGTACTGGTCGACAGCGGGGTAAGTAAATACATAGGTGAGCTTCTTAGTGAATCAACATTGTCACCTTTATTCCTCGGCTGGCTTATTGCAACTGTTTTGCGATTTTGTGTTGGTTCGGCCACTGTGGCTGGTATGACGGCTGCAGGTATTGTACTGCCCCTGGTTACCAGCGGAGGTGTTAATCCGGAATTAATGGTGCTGGCAGTGGGATCTGGCAGCCTTATGTTTGGCCATGTTAATGACGGGGGATTCTGGCTGTTCAAGGAGTATTTCAACCTGAGCATCAAGGACACGATGAAGACATGGGTGGTGATGGAAACTTCAATAGGAATAACAGGATTACTTGGGGTTATGCTGCTTAGCCTCTTTATAAGATAATACAACCAGGTTCCCCGTATGATAAATCAATTTATTACAAAAACAAAAATACTATGAAGATTAAATTTCTTGGAGCTGCCAGGGAAGTCACAGGCAGCAAGCACCTTATAACAACTGATAACGGGAAGAGACTCTTGCTCGATTGTGGTATGTTTCAGGGTAAGGGTCTTGAAACAGACAGCATGAACAGGGACCTCGGATTTGACCCCTCCACAATAGATCATATTATTCTGACTCATGCCCATATTGACCATTCCGGGTTGATCCCCTATGTTTATAAACTAGGTTTCAGGGGATCAGTAATATGCACGAACGCAACAAGGGATCTATGTGCTCTGATGCTTGCAGATTCAGCTTTTATACAGGAACATGATACTGCAACCTTTAATAAGAGAAGGGCAAAAAAAGGGCTTCCGCTTGTTACTCCCATATATGAGCAGAATGATGCAAAAGAATGTATGAAACTCTTTATTGGGGTCCCATCGAATATGAAATTCAGGATCGATGATAATATTAAAGTGACCTTTACTCACACCGGTCACATGCTCGGCAGCGGAGTTGCAAACCTGCAGATAACAGAAAAAGGCCAGGTGAAAAAGGTGTCATATACCGGCGATATCGGTCGTCCGTTTGATCAGATCCTGGCCCCGCCACAACCATTTCCGCAGGCCGATTATCTCATCACGGAGTCAACTTACGGAGACAGGCTTCATCATGACAACAAGAAAGCGGAAGACGACCTTCTTAATATCATGATAGATACATGTGTGGATAAAGGCGGGAAACTCATTATACCCGCATTCAGTGTGGGTCGTACACAGGAAATCGTTTTTGCCCTTAATAATTTCTTTAACCAGGGCAGGCTTCCCAAAATAGATATCTTTGTTGACAGTCCGCTCGCTGTCAATGCCACATCAGTTTTTAGGGTTCACACCGAATGTTACAATGAAGACTTCCTTAAGATTCTTGCTAAAGATCCTGATCCGTTCGGTTTCGACAGCCTGTTTTATATAACCAGGGTGGAGGATTCAAAAAAGCTCAACGATCATAAAAAGCCATGCGTCATTATTTCGGCTTCAGGCATGATGGAAGCCGGAAGAGTTAAGCATCACCTTGCAAATAATATCTCAAATCCGAGAAACACTATACTTGCTGTAGGTTATTGTGCTCCCTCAACACTTGGTGCCAGGATAGTCAGGGGTGATAAGGAAGTATCTATTCATGGAACTGTTTACGAAGTGAAAGCTGATGTGAGAAAGATAGATGCCTTCAGCGGTCATGGCGATTATAAGGAGATGATAAGTTTTCTGGATTGCCAGGATAAGCAGGCTCTTAAAAAGACTTTTATCGTCCATGGTGAATATGAGACACAACAGAAATATGCCGGTCATTTGCTTGAAGACGGGTTCAGTAATCTTGAAATACCGGCGCGCGGTCAGGAATATGGAATATAGGAATCTCAGATCACGAATTTCCTCATTTCCTGCCTGACTGACTTCCAGTCGGGGTACAGGCTTGAAAGAAGTTCGTAATACTGACTGCTGTGGTTATGATGCCTCAGATGACATAGTTCGTGGGTGATTACATACTCTATGTACCTGTCGGGAAGCCTTATCAGTTCCGTATTGAGTGTTATTAAACCTTTCATGGAACAGCTCCCCCAGCGCCTTTTCATTTTACGTATGGTGAGTGATGAAGGTTTGAAATTCATTTCCTGGTGCTCGGCAAGTACTCCTGACATGATAACAGGGAATACCTGACGGGCACTTTGCCTGTATCCCCTGTATAATAATTTCTTTACGGATTCCGCATCGTCAGGATCGCTGACAAAAATGTCTATTGAATCCCTGCCGAAACTGATCCCGGCTTTTTCCGATCTCCATACATTTAGTAATAGTTTATTACCACGATACATATGTAGCTCTCCATGACGGTAGTGGATTTCGGGCTGAGAAGAATTATTCACGATATAATTATCCCTGTGTTTCCTGATCCAGCCTGACTTGTCGGTGACAATCTTTTCAATTGTTTTTATAGAGGTTCTCGCAGGAACCCTGATAATAACAGAAGCATCCTGACGTACACTAATACCAATGGTTCTCCTTTTAGAATAAATAATTGTCAGGTCTATTCCTGAAATGTTGTGGGCTCTTTTGACTACGCTCATCAGAAAATTATATGCTATAAAAATTCACGATCTGCAAATGAAACGAACCTGTAATTCTTATTTTCCAGGAAGTTAAGTACAGAATCGAGCCTCGTATAGAATTTGTCTGTTCTTCTGGGATCTGTTCCGGGGTGAATAAGTAAAATATATCCGTTAAGTCCCTTCAGTTTCTCATACCTGATAAGATTTGCCATGAGAGAATCGCTTGAATAATAAGGTTTTCCGTCCTGCGGGTATGTCCAGTCCTGGTTTGTTTTTGTACCAGATGACATATTGACCAGTCTCAGACCGTATTTGTTAGCCCACACCGATATTGTATCATTATACCATTCATATGGTGGCAGAAAAACTGAAGCATGATTCTTGTCAATACCGTACTTTGAAAGTGCCTTATAATTAAGATCAAGGTCCCTCCTGAACTGATCTCCGGTTATGAGCAGGGAATCCCTGTTTTCCCAGGAACAGTACAGGAGATGTTTATCGGAGTGAGGTCCGATATAGTGACCATCGTCTCGGAGCTTTTTAATAAGATCAGTGTTAGCCGGTGTATTAAGGAAGTCTCCTGTGAGAAAAAATGAGGCTTTTATATTGTGTTTTTTAAGTGTACTTGTTATCACTTCGAATCCATCTCTGAAGTCATGGGCAGTAAAGCAAAGGTAGATATTGCGTTTGGCAGTGTCCATTCTTACTACGGCACCTTGCGACATTAACGCATTTTTGAACATGTCTGCCTTGCCGCTTTCTGACGACATGGACGAAAGGTAATAAACAAGGCAGGCTGTACCATCCATTGTACATTCGTTTGTCGAGTAATCGGCATAGTCGTCGTGATAAACAGCAAGACTTGTCTGGAAAGGTGCATATTCATCATCTTCGGACAGTGAAATATATTTAAGTGACCCGAATATCGAAGAATATACTGGCCCGTCAACCAGCCCGCCTGGAACCTGCCCCCCCTTTACAACATATGAGGAATGAGAATTCTCAGGGTAATCTCCGTCGGAAGGCAGGCCTACAACCATGCTTGTTCCCCATGGATTGCATCCGAAAAGCCAGTCGCGATGAGCAGCTTCCATTTCAGCATATGTGCTGTCTCCTGTTACAGAGGCATATAGATGAGCCTGTGTAAGCAGTGCTGCCACAAGGTTGTCAGAACACCATATAAATGGTACACCTATCATGAAAGGATTTTTTTCAGCTTTCTTCATTACTCTCTCAAGTCCTTCTTTCATGAAACCGGCGAATTCGATACCGGCGTCTGTTGTTTTTTCGCGAGCCAGTCCCGGGTGCCCCATATTAACAAAAGGATACCACTGGTAATGGCGTGCAGTATCAGCTCCCATCCATGGAGTAACAGGTTCCTGCCTGCCAAAACCTATGGCATAGTCAAGATATCTTTTTTCCCCGGTTAGATTATAAAGTTCTATGGCAGCAAGTTCCATATCATCAGTCCAGTTATCTTCCTCGTAAAAATAAGGGGCGGTTCCGGGTGCTGTCTGGCAATTACCTGGATTTTTGAGTCCGTATTCAAAAGCTGCGACAGCCTTATCTCTTAGTCTGGCAGCAAATTCCGGGTCCCTCTTACCATATACCTCTGCACCCCTTGCAAAAGCCGATGCGTATTTGCCTGCCGTTGAGGCAATTCCGGTAGTCCTGTTTTTGTACCTGAAAAGTCCCTGTGGTTTCCCTGTGCACATGTATACAGGTCTTTCAGCTCCTTTACCGTAATTGGCAGTATCCTGGTCGGGATAGCGGAATCCTATATGGTCCCGGTCGTCAGCTATCTGGTTAAACATAACGTCAGGCTGGGGATTCATCTTTACCAGCCAGTCAAGGCCCCACCTGCTTTCGTTCAGGACATCAGGAATTCCGTCATCGCCGGGCATACCGTTAGCCTGGTACATATCTGAAAAAGCTCCGGGATTTTCTGAATAGGCAAAAAGCATCTGATATACTGCATTTGCAGATGTTGTCACATACTGGAGATAATCCGCGGCATCGTGCCACCCACCTGTAACATTTATATGAGCCGAATCACCCTTTTTATCATATATCTCATATCCGTCATGTGTATGGCAGGAGTCACGAATATAAGGATTGTATCCGCATCTTTGCTGTCTCATATAGTTAAGGAGGAAATCAGCTGTCCCGTTATAGACATCAGCACCTATCCTGAATGAAGGGGAAGATGTGTTACCTGCAACTATGAAAAAGGTACCGTTCTTTTTAAGAGTGGAAAAAGGCAGCCTGTAGCAACTTACAAACTGGTCGAGAGAAGGAGCCTTAACCGGATTGGTACCTGTGAAGACCACATCGCCCGACTCTGCGTCAAGTACTTTGTAGTTTTCAAGTATTACAGGCTTTTTACTAATGAAAACAGCCACCTTGATGTCGTTATTCCTGTATCCAAGCTGGTTTATGCGGATCCATTCATCTTTATTCCTTTCACACGATAGAAGCAGAACAGAAAGAATAAATAATACTATTATTACAGGTCTTTTCATTGTACGGTTTTTTTCCTCCACTAATTTAAAAACTATATTCCATTCTCTCATATATGATTCAAATATCAGTAATTTTCACTGTTTTTGCACCTTTCTTTGCAAAAAGCAGTATCCCAGTACATTAAAGATTATATGGCCTGTTTTGTGATTGAGAAAGGGACTGATGCTGACTATAGAATGCGGCTCTGTAATGTTAAATATTTCTTAAAATAAGGGTAACATGCAATAAAAACATGTAATGTTTTGTCTTTACAACTGAAGACATGGAAATGGTATGAAGGCAGGTAATAAAAAAATTAAAATGCAATATCTCAGATTGCCGCCCTCCCGATAAAATTGGTTTGATGAATTTTTAGGTTAGGTATTTAAACCAAGTCTTCAAGGTTAGATGGTTAGGTTAACATAAGGGAGGGAATCTTAAACGGGTGCAGAAATCTCTGACACCCGTTCCTTTTTTATATAACTTTATTTAATCAGCTTTGGCGGGTCTGAGAGTAATAAGGGTTATTTCAGGAGGCATCCATATCCTGAAGGGAACAGACAGAACACCAAGTCCCCTGTTAACATACTGGAACTGGTTTCCTTCCCTGTAAAGCCCGTTCCAGTGAGGATAGAAAAACTTTGCAGGACTCCACCTGAATTTTTTTGTAAGGATACCCATCTGCATGCCATGAGTATGACCCGACAAAGTTAGGTTAATATCAGTTTTACCTACAACGTCTTTCTCCCATTCATTTGGATCGTGACTAAGAAAGATTTTAAAGTCGGGCTTCACGGTGTCCAGACCACTAATGGCATCTTTAACACTGCCATGGATCATATGCGGATGTCTGCCTACCGTAATTATTCCTATAAGAGCAACTCTTGCTTTCCCTATCATAACAGTTTTATAGTCATCATTGAGGACAGTATAACCCGAAGACTCAACCATATTATTCATTATAAGAACATCATTTTCCCTGTCGGCTTCAGTGTAATAGGGATTATAAGTCCCGAAATCGTGATTTCCAAGTACAGCATAATTGCCATACCGGCTATGTGCCTTTGACAGAATGGTATCGTTGCGGTCAAATTCCCTCCAGCCTATAGTAACGAAGTCGCCCGTATTAAGAATAAGATCAGGATTATATGTATTTATTTTCTCCATCACATCCTGTAGTATTTTTTTATGATGGTAGAAAGTTGATAGATGCAAATCTGATATCTGTACTATTTTTAATCCGTCAAGATCTTTATTTAATCCTTTAATATTAATTGTAACATGTTCTGTTTTGAAATTGAACCTTCCGTGGAAAGTGCTCATTCCCAGGGTAACCATAAATACGGCCATTATTATTATACCCGTATCTGTCGCACGTTTGGAGTAACCACCGCTTTTTAACCTTGTAAGTTTTCCGGAGAAATGCAGTATGATAAGTATGATCCTGGGAGCAACAACAGCCGATATCATACCTCTCAGATTCATAAGCATCCAGATGTTACGAGGATTATCATAGTAGCCATTGTAGGTACTTGTCTCAAAATAAAGGATCCATATCCACATACTGAGGACAGAATGGATTAGCAGGGAAATGTAATATATCGGCTTCGAACTGCTGAAAAAACGCTGGCGCAGGACAGCAACTGAGAAGATTTCGGTGAGGATAAGTATAATAAGTAATATCATCGGAATAGTTTTAACAAATTTAACCATTTATTATTTACCCCGATTATTCTTACATTCGCAGTAACCAATATTATCTTAATATGACGGAAGTAAAATTTTATGATCCTGAATTTCAGCCTGGTATTTCGCTAACATACTCTGTGATAGCAGCAAAATTCGGTGAAAAATGGATATTTGTCCGCCACCACAAGAGGAAAACATGGGAGATTCCGGGCGGTCATATCGAGAAGGGGGAGACTCCTGATGATGCAGCCGGGCGAGAGCTGATGGAGGAAACCGGCGCTGTGGAGTTTGATCTTAACTGCGTATCAACATATTCAGTTAAGAAAAATGGTGAAACAGGATTTGGCAGACTTTATGTCGCAAATATTTTTGAACTGGGACCTATTCCTGACCGGTCAGAGATAGCTGAAATAACATTCCTTGAAATGATTCCCGAACATCCTACACATCCCGATATCCAACCTCATCTTTTCAGAAAGATACTGGAATATCTTGAAGGGAGGCAATAAGATCAGATATATTCAAGGCTTACTTTTTTGAGCCATTTTTCCTCAAGCAGTCTTGCTATTCTTTTGACAACTGTTCTTCTTATTTCAAGTTCCACGGGAAGGGTAGGGTCCTGGTGAGCAATATTTATCCTGGTGCCTATGATGAAGTGTATTTCATCGCTCTCCATCAGGAGTCTGACAATCTTGTCGGCCGGACCTTTACCCGGTTTGGTGCTGTTATTGTAAGTTTTCAGTAATTCATTCACTTTCTGCAGAGTCAGAATTCCTTCTGTTACAAGGTCAGCGCCTTCCATAAAGCTTTCCGGGGGCAGCTCGGGATCTTCAAATAGCAGTTCGTCTGTAATAGGCCTGTTTAGTTCCCTGGCTATTATTTCGGCGGTTGTGCCTCCGCACAGGATGACCTTACCCCTGTACGATTCAACCTTAGCGGCAAGATCACTGTCTTTTTCCTTCTCATATGGAGGTCCGGTGCACAGGAGCAGCTTGCGCGGTTCCCTGAAATAAACGACAGCACAGCTTATATCATCTCTGGCTTTATAATTATCATTCTTATGAGCCATTGTAACAATTTTCCCGGCCAGCGTACTTGCCGAGATGGATTTTTCACCGTTTACAAGAGAAGATGCATAGACCGCCACATTATCTCTTTCCCATCCAAAAGGATATTCCTCACCTCCCATGCCACTCTGTGAGACGCCATCAGAACAAAATACTATTCTGTCTTCCTTCTCTGGTTTGAATGTGCAGGTCCTGAGTACTTTGCCTGCATTTTTCCCCTTTGAGAGAGTAACGTTTTTCCATTGCGGTTCAAAGAACTGGTTGCCCTTAAGAATAATAGTTGATGGATTGTCATATTCCAGGATAGTTGCTTTGCCTGTACTCTCAATATCTATAATGGTGAATGTTGAATAGCTGATTTTTCTTTCACTGCAAACAGGCAGGGTATTCATTATGATCTCTGCAATTCGATCCACTTCCTTATGCTCCCTTGTGAAGTTTAGAGCCATGGTTGCAGTAAGTGTTGCCAGGATATTTGCTTTAACGCCGTGTCCCATTCCATCTGAGAGGACAGCAATTACGCGATCTTCTTCCTTTATATACCTGTAAAGGAAAACATCGCCGCTTATTCTTTCCCCGTCATAATTTCTCTGCTGGCTGTTTACTTCTATGAAAAAATCCCTGTTCATGCGGCTTTATTTGATTTTGCTTCTGCTGCTTTCTTTTCCCGACCTGTACGATTCTATTATTGAGTTAAGCATCTGTTCAGTTTCTGATGCACCTTCTCCAAGCAGGAACCCTATTTTTTGAACCATCTCAAGATTTTTTTCAATCACGTCACTTACTCTGCTTATTACTTCCTCTCCCTGCACTTCAGGTGAATACAGGTCCCTGATGATAGCACCGCAAATCTTGTTTTTCCTTATCGGGAAGACAGATATGTTGAGCATCTTCTCTTCCAGCCGGACATCCCGGCTAAGCACAGGCTCATCTTCCTTAAGAACAAAAGTGAACATATTATATACATTGAAAGGCACAAGAGTTTTTATATCAGCTCCTGTTAATCCGGGTATAACTTCGGCTATATCTCTCGCATCCTCTCCGATAATATTTATGAAGCTCATGTTGGAATGGACTATCTTAAGGTTGTTATCGACAATGACAACACCCGATGGAAGCTTTTCCAGCATGTTATTCATCATCTCGGATGCATTCTGGGCTATCTCCTTTTCTTTCCTTGCCAGTTCCTCCGATTCCTTAAGGGCTTTTTTCGTGTCGGCAAGTTTTCTGTTGGTATGTCTTAATGTTTCTATTTATTCCTGTTTGTTTCGCAGGTTAAAGGTATGGCACATTTCAGGTATTGCGAGTCCCCTGGCTACAGCGGAGGCATAATCCCTGCACGACGAAAAACCACAGGCTGCACAGTTCACTTCCTCCAGAGGGTTATCCCTGCCTATGATCTTAAGTACTTCGTTTACAGCTTCTTCAGGGGGCTCCTTTATTCTCCTGTCGTCCGGACTGAATGTGCGTGACAGATCGAGCTTCGACCATTTCTCAATATCTCTCTTCCATTTTTCCCTGTCGAGTTTTCCGGCTCTTTTTTCCGCATACTGTCGTACAAGGGCACGACGAAGAAACCTTTCATTATGCTGTTTCATCCCGGGACCAAGCATACAGCCATGGCAGAAAAAGAGATTGAAGTGGTGATTAATAGTATCTATATACTTGTCAAAGTCGCTGATAGCTTCCAGTATTTCTTCTTTACCCGAAGCCGTAATTACACTGCTTGAAACCATATCACGCTTGATACCCCCTGCCTGTACTATTCCTGCGGGTAAGGGATAAAGCGCTCCCCAGTTTCCATATGGAGGATCGAAATCAGACATTTTTACAAGCCTTTCCTGAATCCTGAATTCATCGAATAGTTCACGTAACTCAATAAATGTGAGAACTCCATTAACAAGACTGCCCTCATTGTATTCAAGAGCTTCATCTTTTGCATCAATACAGGGTCCGATGTGGATTGTAACGACATCCTTGCCATAGAGTTCCTTAACAATCATTGCAGTGGCAATCATGGGCGAAACAAGAGGAGCAAGATTCGGGACAAGATCGGGATAAAATTTCTCGACCAGTTTTACTATGGAAGGACAATTGGCCGTTATAAGGTATTTCCCTTCCGCCTTTGAAAAAAGCCTGGCATAAGCTGAAGCAACAAGGTCCACGCCGAATGAACCTTCATGAACATAATCAAATCCCAGTTCACGCAGCATTGCCACAAACTTTCTGTAGTCTGTTATATCACTGAATTCTGATGCAATACTTGGTGCAACTATGGCCGCAGTTTTTCGGTCAGACGACAGAAATTCCCTGAGCTTGCTTTTTGAATCGCGAAATTCAATGGCACCGGGAGAACAACTGATATAACACAAACCACACCCGATACATCTTTCAGGCAGTATACGAGGATGACTCTTCTGCGGTTTAACCTCAATTGCATTGACCGGACAAACACGTACACATGAATACGAATTGCGGCATTTGTCGTCATTTATATAAAGAACAGGCTTTCTGTCTTTCATACTGGTAAATTTCGTGACTAAATAAACTTGCCAAACTCCTTCTCCAGAATGGCCTCAATCCCGGTAAGGGTAACGCCTTCTATTAAAACTCCGTTTATAATAAGATTAGGGCCATTACTGCAGTGCCCCATGCAACGGTCACCTTTAAAGATAACCCTTTCATCCAGGTGGTTTTTCCTAAGGTATTCCCTTATGAACATTACAACATCTTTATTTCCCCTTGAGAAACAGGAGCTTCCCAGGCATATCTGCATTTCCACCCTCTGCGGCATTTTTACTGTTTATTAATAAACACTAACATCAAAAGTACTAATTTTATTTGAGTCGTAACTATATTGTTATCACCGGTTATACCCACTATTTATCTAATTTGATAACTTATTTAGTTCGAATAATTTTTATTGATACTTTCAGTGATAATTTATTTATACCTTAAAGATCATAAATTCAGGCATATATCATGGCTGGTAAAATATTACAATAATAAAATTTTAATTGTTAATAAAATAACAATGTTTATGAAATAACAATATAAAAAATTATCTTTGTGTATATTGCATAATAAAAATAATTGTGATGCCCGCGGAAATAGAATCGATACTTAAGAAGTACAAACAGGGAAGGAGGGAAGATCTTATTCCTTTATTGCAGGAATTACAGGAGGAATACGGCTATCTGTCTGAAGATGTCATTGTGAAAACAGGAAAGCATCTGGGACTCAGCACAACAAAGATTTACGGACTGGCTACATTTTACGAGAGATTCAGGTTTATACCTTCAGGGAATATAAATATACGAATTTGTAACGGTACATCCTGTTTCCTGAATGGTTCGCAGGAATTAATCCATAAGATGGAGGAAATAGCCGGTGTAATGCCTGGACAAACGACCCGTGACGGGAACCTGAGTTATGAAATAGTTTCATGCATGGGAGGATGCAACAACGGGCCTGTCATCAATGTTAACGGAAGATATTATACTCATATAAAAACCGAACAGTTGCCGGACCTGGTTGACCGTCTTAAATATGTTATTGAAAATGATTGATGAAAATAACAGGATTGAAGATATTAAGGCTTTTCTTATAGAAAATGTGCTTCTTGTCGATTCTGATACCCTTACTGATCTGACAGAGAAAAAGCTCATGGGGCTCAGGAGGGAGAAGCCCGACTATCCTGTTATTGCAATCAGCTCAGGGACAAGCAGTATTATTTCCGGTTCGGAGAAGACTGGCTCCGCAATCGAGTCTTATATCGTTGAGAATGCACCATCAGCACATATGGTAAGGGTTGGATGTACCGGTCCGGCCAATTATGAGCCTCTTGTATGTATTCAGTTGCCAGGTAAAAACAAATTATTTTTTCGCAATATAACAGAAGAGAAGGTTGAGCCTTTACTTAACGGTGTTTTCCATAATGATATAAATGAAGAAGATCTTGTAGGTCAGAGTGGTGGTAAGGGATTTGAATACTGGCCGGGCATCCCTTTTATGGATGATCTTCCTTTCTTTAAAAGACAGAAGAGGGTGGTGCTGGGTAACTGTGGCTGTTATGATCCTGAAAGCATTGAAGAGTACATAGCACGCGGGGGCTTCAGAGCCTTTGTCAAGGCAATAAGGAATTATACTTTTGAGGAAGTATGTGATATTGTGGAAAGAAGTGGTTTAAGGGGAAGGAGCGGAGGCGGTTATCCGACCGGTTTGAAATGGAAACAGGCTCTGAACACAATCGCAAGTGCCAGGTACCTTATCTGCAACGCCAAAGAGAGCGATCCGGGTGCCTTTACCGATAGAACCATTCTGGAAAGTGATCCCTATCGGCTGTTGGAGGGAATCGCTATTGCTTCCTATGCTATTGGCTCATCCGATGCAATAATATTTATGCGCTCAGGAGCCGGTCATGCCCTGGAAAGGCTTCAGGTAGCAATTGAAAGGGCAAATGATTATGGCCTGCTGGGACACAATATCTTTTCAAGCGGTTATAATCTTAAAATTACAATAAGAACAGAGCCTGGTGCATTTGTATGCGGTGAAGAGACTGCTCTTATCAATACACTGGAAGGCAAAAGAGGCATGCCACAGCTAAAGCCCCCTTATCCGGCTACATCAGGTTTATTCGGGAAACCTACCGTCATAAACAATGTTGAGACTCTTATGAATGTCCCTATGATAATCCATAACGGCCCGGAATGGTTTCGTGGACTGGGAACCGGTGACAGTCCGGGTACAAAGGTGTTTGCTGTTGCAGGAAAGGGAAGGATGTCGGGTGTTGTGGAGGTTGAGATGGGGACATCACTTCGTGTAATACTTGATGATATTGCCGACGGGATAAGGGAAGCCGGAGAATTTAAGGCTGTTCAGCTTGGTGGTGCAACCGGTTCCTTCATATCAGAAAGCAATCTGGATATTCCGGTCGATTACGAGGCAATGCGGGAAAAAGGCATAGGGATGGGTGCCGGTGGATTCGTGATCGTGGACGAAAATACATGCATGGTTGAACTTGTAAGGTATTACATGGAGTTTATAAGGAACGAAAGTTGCGGTAAGTGTATTCCATGCAGGGAAGGAACGGGGAGGATGCTTGAAATACTGGAAAGCATAATTAAGAAACCGGAGGATGAGGACTCAGGCACTACCCTTGGAAGATTCAAGGGTGTTATGCAGCTTGAGACAATAGCATCGGTGATGAAAGATACTTCACTGTGCGGACTGGGACAGACGGCTGCAAATCCTTTCCTTAGTGCACTTCATAACTTCAGGGAAGAATTTGAGGAACATATTTTTGACCGGAAATGCAGGGCAAATGTTTGCCGTGGATTACGTTCATTCTCCATAGATGTTGATAAATGCACAGGCTGTACTGCTTGTGCTGCAAGATGCCCGGTGAATGCAATATACGGAACCAGGCTACAGCCATATTTTATTGTCAGCGAGAAATGTACAGGATGTGGAATATGTTTTGATGTTTGTAAATTCAGTGCAATAACGGTTAAATAGCTGATATGCTTTTTACTATTCAGGTAAATAACAGGAAGATAAAGGCAGAGAAAGGAGAGACAATACTTTCCGCTCTGAACCGCAATGGGATAATAATACCCACGCTTTGCCGCATGAAGGATTTTACTCCTACCGGGGCATGCAGGATGTGCGTGGTGGAAGTTGAGGGACGAAACCGACTTGTGGCTGCATGCTCCCAGCCTGTGGAAGAATGGATGAAGATACAGACCCACTCTCCAAGAGTCATCACTGCAAGAAGGACGATTGTAGAGTTGCTCCTTTCAAATCATCCCGACGATTGTCTTTACTGTGACAGGAACCTTAACTGTGAGCTTCAGCGTCTGGCAGAAGAGTTGAACATACGCGAGCGACGTATTCGTGCAAGGAAAATAAAACCCCGGCTCGACCAGTCGAGCCCGGCTATCGTCAGGGAACTGTCAAAATGTATTCTGTGCGGAAGATGTGTAAGAGTATGTGAGGAGCAAATAACAGCCACTTCTGTCGATTTCATAAGTAAAGGACGCGACACACATGTGGGAACTGCGCTTGACAGGGATCTGAATTTCTCAAGCTGCATTCAGTGCGGCCAGTGTGTGCTGGTCTGCCCTACAGGAGCTCTGCATGAGAAGCATAATATTACAGAAGTACAGGAATACCTTCATAATGATGAGGTGGTAAAAGCAATACAGTATTCTCCTTCAGTCCCAATGGGTATTGCAGAAGAACTGGGTATAAGGTATTCCAGGGAGTTTGACAGGATACTGAACGGAATACTGCGTAAGATAGGTTTCGACAAAGTTTTTAAAACAGGTACAGGTACTGATGTGGCTATCTCCGAGATGTCGGACCAGCTTATGACGCTTATTGAAAATAAAACTGACAATCCAGTTTATATTTCTGCCTGTCCGGCCTGGGTAAAATATGCGGAACAGTCTTTTCCCTCACTTTTACCTCAGCTTTCAACTGTCAAATCACCCCAGCAGATAACAGGCTCACTGATCAAGACTCTCGTTGCAGGTCAGATGGGTGTTAAACCATCCGGGATATTTTCGGTGTCCGTTTCTCCCTGTACGGCGATGAAATTTGAAGCAAGGCGTGACGGAATGATGCGCAAGGGTATAAGTGATGTAGATTCTGTACTTACCATCAGGGAGCTGGCCCGTCTCATACGACTCCACGGAATTGATATCTCGGTTATAGAACAGGAATCTGCCGATGATCCTCTCTCAGGCAGAAGCTCATCCGCTTTTCTTGCAGAAGTATCAGGCGGACTGGCTGAAGGAGTTGTTCGTAATCTTATTTTTAAAAAGACAGGGAAGGACACTGAGAGATCCGTATTTAAAAAAATCAGGTCCGGCGGATCATTCCGTGAAGCCATAATACAAACAGAAAAGATTTCTGTTAATGTGGCTGTTGTGGATGGTATGGCCGGACTGGAAAAACTGAAGTCTGCCCTTGCCGAAGGAAATAAATATAACCTGGTGGAGGTAATGGCCTGCCAGGGCGGATGTATCCACGGGGCCGGAATGAATCTTACCTCATCGAAGGATGATCTGAAAAACAGGGCAAAAACCATTTACCAGGCTGATGACACAGAAGCTGTGAACCTTCCTGCAAAATCACCTTCCTGTATAAATTTATATGAAAAGCTTCTCTGCACCAACAATGAAACTGCTGATCGCAGGATCTTTTACACACATTTTGAGAAAAGAATTGTATTGCTATGACTTTAAGAACCAACTGAGATGCTTGTTTATACTATAAAGGAGTTGTGCCGGACATGCTATACATGTGTCAGGGAATGCCCTGCAAAGGCTATCAGGATAGTGGGAGGCCAGGCAGAAGTAATAGATGATCGTTGTATTGCCTGTGGCAATTGTACCAAGGTATGCAGCCAGGGAGCCAAGGTTTTTCTTAATACCGTTGACAGGGTACAAAGACTCCTTGAGGAAGATGGAATTAAAGCAGCTATTATGGCCCCCAGCTTTCCGGCCGAATTTGTCGAGATACCGGATCATAAGCTGCTGGTGGCTATGATAAAAAAGCTTGGATTTGATATTGTCTCAGAAGTATCATTCGGTGCCGACCTTGTTGCTGACAGGTATAAAAAGCTCGTGAATGAAAATTCCAACTATTATATATCATCGGATTGTCCTTCCATAGTTAACTATGTTAAGTATTACCACCCTGCACTGGCCGATAAGCTGGCTCCTGTAGTATCGCCCATGGTGGCTATGAGCAGAGTGGTGCGGGAAAGGTTTGGCACTGATACGAAAATTGTCTTTATCGGGCCCTGTATCGCAAAAAAAGCCGAAAGTCCGGAGATAGATGAAGCGCTGACATTCACCGAGCTCAGAGAGATGTTTACTGGCAGGGGAATAGATGCTCAAAATGTTATACCCGTAGATTTTGATCCGCCTAAAGGAGGCAGGGGTGCAATCTTCCCGGTTGCAAGAGGCCTGTTGCAAACTGCCAGGATAAGCGACAATGCAATAACGGGAAATATAATTGCTGCCGAAGGAAGAACAGATTTTCAGAGTGCCCTTAAGGAATTTGAATCCGGACTTATTAAGGATCAACACATGGAATTGCTTTGCTGCCAGGGTTGTATAATGGGTCCCGGTCTCTCAAAGAACGGTAAACAATATAACAGGCGAACACTTGTCCGTTCGTATGCAGCAGCTAAAATGGAAAACATAGATTCAGAAGACTGGCAGAAATCCTTCGATGAGTATGAAGGACTGGACCTTTCAATAAAATATCATGCCGATGATCAAAGGATCGAAAACCTGGATGAAAAGGAAGTAAATGAAGTACTTGTAAGCATGGGCAAGACAACGAGGAAAGACCAGCTGGATTGCGGTGCTTGCGGATATGAAACATGTGTTGAACATGCTATTGCAATTAAGAAAGGGCTGGCAGAGGTGGAGATGTGCCTGCCATATACAATTGAGAAACTTCACCGGTCGGTTAATGATCTTGCCCTGTCGAATGAGAAGCTATCGTCTATGAAACTTGCCCTGAAGCAGTCTGAAAAACTTGCACATATGGGACAACTATCGGCAGGAATCGCTCACGAGCTCAATAATCCGCTGGGAGTGGTTATAATGTACAGCAATATTCTTCTCGAAGAAGCTTCTGAAGAGGATCCTGTGAGAGATGACCTTAAACTGATAGTGGAACAGGCAGGAAGATGCAAGAAGATTGTAGGTGGTCTTCTTAATTTTGCGAGGAAAAACCAGGTTAATCATCAGCCGGTAAACATCAAAACACTTGTCGGCCAGAGCCTGGCCAGCCTGATAGTGCCTCAAAGAATCAATATCAGTATTAATGATCTTACTACAAGTCCGGATGTTATGCTTGATCCTGAACAGATGATGCAGGTTATTACAAATCTTGTAAAAAATTCTATTGACGCTATGCCGGCAGGTGGTATTATCAATATTAAACTGGAAGATACCCTGAGTGATATCATTATAACTCTGAGCGACACGGGAACAGGCATTAGGGAAGAGGACAGAACGAAAATATTTGAGCCTTTTTTTACAACCAAAAGCATAGGGCAGGGAACAGGCCTGGGGCTTGCAACTACTTATGGTATTGTTAAGATGCATAAGGGCCAGATCACTGTAGAATCAAATAATAATCCTGCAAATGGTCCTACAGGTACCAGTTTCAGGATAGTTCTGCCGCGACGTAAAATGTAAAAGGATAAGGGCCCGGATATGTGTTATGAGGTATAAGGGAAAGGTATGCCGGGCATTGTGATATACTGTTTTTCTCTTTATTGCGATGCCCGGAGAACAGCATCTTCAGCCTTTATTCCTTTGATAAAATGAATATTAACCGTTAAACAAAGACAGATTCGAATTGTTAATCAGATAACAATAAATTATATTTATCATATTAACTGTTTGATCTTTTGTTTTTTTAGAAATTTGTGAAAAGATGAACAAAAGCGAAATAACGATACTCGTTGCAGACGATGACCCTGATTATTTGTACCAGACGGTTTTTAACCTTAAAAAGGCAGGATACAGGACTATTAGTGTCGAAAGCCAGTCGGAAGCTGAAGATGTCATTGAGCGAATTAAGCCCGGGCTGGCAATTTTTGACCTGATGATGGAAAATGATGACAGCGGATTTATTCTTTGTTACAAGCTTAAGAAAAAATATCCGGATGTTCCGGTTATACTGGCAACTGCCGTATCGAGGGAGACAGGGATTTCTTTCAGTGTCGACTCTGAGAATGAGAAATCATGGATAAGGGCAGATGTGTATCTCGAAAAAGGTATCAGGCCGGAACAGCTTGATCAGGAAATTATGGGACTCTTAAAACTATAGAATGGCTGTATTAAAAGTACTTGTTATAGATGATGAGCCGGGTATACGTTCCGGAGTCTCCAGAATTATGAATAGTTTTCATGTTACCTATCCTTTTATGGATGAAGACTATACATTTGAGGTTTCTGAGGCTGCAACTGGTGAGGATGGTATTGCCATGCTGGAAAAGGATATGCCCGATATTTTGCTTCTCGACAATAAGCTTCCCGGCATACAGGGTGTAGATGTGCTTGAATATATTCATAAAAGGAAATATGGTATTGTTGTAGCCATGATAACATCATATGCTTCACTTGATGTTGCAGTGAGAGCTACACGGGATGGTGCTATTGATTTCATTCCCAAGCCATTTACACCACAGGAACTGAAATCGAGCCTGGAGAATATAACCAAGCAGTTATATCTCAAAAGGATAACACACAGCCTGAAACAGGAAGGCAAGAAAATTCGGTACCAGTTCCTCTCGGTATTGTCGCATGAACTAAAGGCGCCTCTTAATGCTCTTGAAGGTTATCTCAGGATGATGCAGGGGAAGCAGGCCGGAGAACTCGTTGATGATTATGCAGAACCTATTGAAAGGTCGTTGCAAAGGATACAGGGAATGAGGAACCTTATTATGGACCTGCTCGATTTCACAAAGATCAGGCTGGAGAGAAAGGAAGAGAAGATACAGGAGGTAAGACTTTCAGATATTGCTGCAGGAGCCATTACCACCGCCCAGCCTTTTGCAATTCAGATGGATGTGTCTGTTGATCTTGATATTGTAGCTGATGTTACAATAATGGCTGATCCGGATGACATAGAGATAGTATTCAATAACCTTATATCTAATGCTGTAAAATATAATAAGCCGGGAGGTGAGGTAAGGATAAAAATTTACAATTCAGACGGCGATGGAGTTGTCGAAATATCCGATACAGGAATCGGTATTTCAAAAGAGGACCTCGAGAACCTTTATACCGAATTTGTAAGGATAAGAAATGAGAAGACAAGGAACATATCCGGTAGTGGTCTTGGATTATCTATTGTTAAGAAGGTTACAGAGCTTTATCACGGAACTGTAAGTGTCGAAAGTACTCCCGATGTAGGCTCGGTATTTACTATACGTATACCTGCCAGGCAGGAGCACCAGTCGGAAACATAGTTATAAATTAGTACTGATAATCAGGGAAACCTGCTTCATTTAACCAAAACCGAATCTTATATGATGAAATTACCAGGAAAAACAGTAGAGCGATTAAGTGAATACAGAAGAACTCTTCTGGAATGTCTTAATGAAAACCGCAACTTTATCTTCTCCCATGATCTCGCGGCACGCCTGCATATTACTGCGGTTCAGGTGCGAAGAGATCTAATGCTGATCGGATATTCAAGTGTTCTAAGGAAAGGTTATGATGTAAGGGAACTTATTGATACAATTGGCGAAATTATTGATTCAGAGGAGAGCATGAATGTGGCTGTTATAGGAATGGGTAATTTTGGCAGGGCCGTTGCCGGGTATTTTAAAGGGAAGAGATCAAAACTGAACCTGCTGGCTTCTTTTGACAATGATCCGCAAAAAGTGAATAAGGTAATATCGGGAGTCAAGTGTTATCCCTATACTGAGATTGAGAAAATGATCCCGGAGCTTGATATCAGCATAGCCATACTGACCGTTCCTCCTGATGTGGCCAGAGAAATAGCAGAGGAACTTGTCAGATTCGGGATTAAGGGCATTCTTAACTTTACCACAATACCTCTTAATGTTCCTTCCGGAGTTCACCTGGAAGAGTATGACATGATAACCTCCATTGAAAAGGTTGCATATTTTGTAAAAAAGAATAAGCTTTAGGACAGGGTTATAATGAAAATATTCAGGGGTTTTGAATCAGCCGGAGAGATAAAGAACCCGGTAGTAACAACGGGGTCCTTTGACGGAGTTCATGCCGGACATAAGACAATTTTAAAAAGACTTCAGAACCTGGCCGAAAAAATAAACGGGGAATCAGTACTTATCACCTTTGAACCTCATCCGCGTAAGGTTCTCTATCCGGAAACAACAGGGAAAGACCTGAAGCTTATATGCTCACAGGAAGAAAAGCTGGAACTTCTCAGGAAAACAGGTCTTGATAATGTTATAATTGTTAATTTCACTATTGAGTTTTCGAAAACGACAAGTGAGCAATTTGTTAAAGAATACCTTCACGATAAATTGCATGCCAGGGTGGTTGTTGCCGGTTTTAACCATCATTTCGGCTTTAACAAGGAAGGTGATTATAGGCACCTGTGGAACTGGCAGGATAAATACAATTTTACGGCAGAAGAGATTCCCGAACAGGAAGTACACCACGAAACGGTAAGCTCAACAAGGATCAGACAGGCCATAAGTGAGGGTTATATTCAAAGAGCTAATGCGTATCTGGATGATTATTACATGATTATGGGCATTCCTGTTAAGGGTGTACAGGCCACTCCCTTCATCTCAGACCTTGTAAAAATACCCCTAAGCGAGCCTTTTAAATTATTACCCCCTCCTGGAATTTATGCTGTTTCGGTACGGGAAGCCTCAGCCTATTCCAGGGGAATGGTCATTATCCACAGGGATGATTCGGGTGAAAAAGAAATCCTTCTTGACATGTTTGACCCGGGCTCCTTTAGTCCTGAAAAGACTGTTTCTGTTTTTTTTCATAAAAAAATCAGGGGTGCTGCCGATCTCCGTTCCGGTGAAGCTG
>JBJKPQ010000140.1:0-15155 GCA_046706305.1 Bacteroidales bacterium | reverse complement strand
CTATTATGTGATCCGCAATCTTCCTGTCGCCAATCCTAACGGTACAATATCCTATGTACCCTATCCCATGTACCAGGTGAGGAATATTTATATTTATCCCGATTATGTACCAAAGGAGGCCCTCGAGGGAGGAAGTGAGTATCTCAGTACCCTTGACACCACGGAATACCGTGGTTACTATTTTGTATCGTCTGAACCAAAACCATCCATAAAATACGACCTTATAATACAAAACCTTTACCTGAAACCCGGTTCATCGTATAATATCACTAATACTGAACAGTCGCAGACACACCTTCTTTCCCTCAAGGTATTCAGGCTGGCTAACATACTCTATAACGATACGCTTACAAGAGAAATCTCGCCGGGATCTCTCAGGTACCTGAACTGCAACATCCAGCTCACGTTGCTTAATCAGCAGTCGTACAGGATAGAACTTGAGGGTACCAACTCAGCCGGTAACCTCGGAGGAGCCCTGAACCTTGTCTACCAGCACAAGAATCTTTTCCGGGAGGCCGATCTTTTCAGTATGACCCTTAAGGGGGCTTACGAGGCATATTCCCAGAAAAACAGTAAGCTTAACAGTACCGAGGAATACGGGGTTGAAACGAGTCTCCGGCTTCCCAGGTTCCTGCTGCCTTTCCTCGAAAAAGAGAGTTTCATAAAGAAGTATAACCCGTCGACAACAATTGTAGGGGCATATAATTACCAGAAAATGCCTTTTTACACGCGTACAATGGCTACGGCAACCTTCAGGTACGACTGGAAGGCCGGTAAATACCAGGAACATATAGTCAGTCCGCTGGAGCTTAACCTCGTAAAACTTCAGTCTATCGATTCTGCCTTCCAGGCTTCCATCGATAAGTCTCTCTACCTGGCAAACAGTTATAAGGATGTAATGATAATGGGAGGGGGGTATTCCTATATATTCAATAACCAGAAGATAAACAAATCAAAGGATTTCTGGTTTTTAAGGGTTAATGCCGAAGCAGCAGGCAACCTTCTTGCTTCAGGAGCAAAACTGCTTGGTTATGGCAGGACAGACACCACTTTCTATAAAATATTCAGGCAGCCTTTTGCCCAGTACATAAAAGCCGAGATAGACGTAAGGTATAATTACAGGTTCAATGATCTCAGCTCTATTGTTTACAGGGGTTTTGCAGGCGCCGGTATTCCGTATGGTAACTCAAAGGCAATGCCCTTTGAGAAGCAATATTTCGGTGGCGGTGCAAACGATATCAGGGCATGGCAGGTAAGGTCGCTTGGACCTGGTTCATACCAGGCACCTGATACTGTTAACAGCCTGTTTAATGAGACAGCCGATATCAAACTTGAGCTTAATGCAGAATACAGGTTCAAGCTGTTCTGGATACTTGAAGGCGCCCTGTTTGTCGATGCCGGTAATATATGGACCTACAAAAAGGATGACTCGCGCCCCGGTGCACAGTTTCGCTTCGATAAATTTTACAGGGATATTGCCGTCGGCACCGGAACCGGCCTCAGGTTTGACTTCAGTTTTGTAATTGCTCGTGTCGACCTCGGAATAAAATTGCGTGATCCTTCAATAAAGAACGGTTCACGGTGGATATTCCTTAACGGCCCGTATACTTTCAAAAATGATTTTACTGTTGTCCTTGGTATTGGATACCCTTTCTGATACCCGTTTTATCCTGTTTTTGTTTTCTGCAGTTTTTAGCCCCGATTATTCCACACACTCATCACCGCTGTCTCGTCTGAAATGATTAAATTGCAGGCAGTCTCACTGCAAATTTACAATTATGAAGTTTAATTACGGGCCTTTACAGGACTTGTTTGGCTATTCAAGAAGAGAAAGAAGAGCTTCACTGATCCTTTTATTTATTATTCTGATTGTATCGTCGGTGAAATACTTTTTCCCAATGCACCGCGATGAAATAATTGAAATTACAAATGCCTATCCTGCTTCTGATGGCAGGATGCTTCATAAAGAAAGCCCGTCTCCCGGCATATCCCGTACACGGTTCGATCCCAATACTGCAACCTACAGGGAACTTATTGCTGCAGGGCTTGCCGACAGGCAGGCCAGAACACTGATAAGCTACAGGAACAGTGGCGGCATTTTCAGGGAAAAAGAGGATATTGCAAAGGTTTACGGGATATCCGGGGAAAAAGCCGACAGCCTGGAGCCCTTCATAAAAATTGAAGTTGACAGCAACAGGAAAAGAGATACTATCCACCAGGAGAGGCGACGGGTATCAGAGCCTTTTGATCTAAATACATGCGACTCTGCAAAACTGGAAATGCTGCCCGGCATAGGTCCTGTACTGGCAGGCAGGATCATCAAATTCAGGAAACTGCTGGGAGGCTACTATTCGGTTGAACAACTTAAGGAAGTTTACGGACTGCCTGCCGGGACCTACGACAGGATCTGCAAAATGGTTATTGCCGATACAGGAATGATAAGCCGTATCAGCATTAACAGTGCAGACTACATGACACTCTCCAAACTTATTTACCTGGGGCGGTATGAGATAAATGCCATCCTTGGGTACCGCAGACTGATGGACAGTATAAAAAGTATCAAAGAGCTGGTTGAAAATAACATAATAACAAAGGAAAAGGCAGAAAAGGTAAGTCATTATATAAGTTTTGAATAGGCGCAACGGCATTATGTTGCAGCTGGCATGCCTGATAGCCGCGAGTTATCCGGGCTTACATTTGTCTTATCTGGCACTCGCAGCATATGCGGGTTTTGTGTATTGACCGGGGCACGTTTATTTTTGCGTTATTATTTGCGGGAATACCGGAAATTTTGTATATTTAAAATTATTACAAATCGCTGAAAGGAATGGCTGAATCGTTTATAAATCTTAAAAACAATACCTCATGGATAATTTATTCCCCTAAAAGTTTTGAAAAAATTTTTTCTATTTCTAACTTTGCGCCTCGTTTAAAAACTGACTTATATATTAAAGTATGATCATTGTACCATTAAAAGAAGGCGAAAACATAGAAAGGGCTCTTAAGAAGTTCAAAAGGAAATTCGAGAAGACGGGAGTGATTCGTGAATTACGTTCGCGTCAGGCTTATGTTAAGCCTTCAGTACGCCGGAGGGAAGAGATTAAGAAGGCTATGTACGTACAGAAGATGCAGGAAAGCGAAGAATAGTTTGCTTTCGGTATCTGATATATTTTAACGTAACACAGATATGGAGGTTCCTTTATGGGTTATAAGGAATCGTTCTTACAATATCTGCAAATCGAAAAGCGGTATTCATTGCATACTGTAAGATCATATTTGAATGATCTTGAGCAGTTTCAGTCATTTCTGTCGGAGAAAGGTCTTGCTGATGGTATTGCCACTGTCACGTCCCATGATATCAGGGCCTGGATTGTGTCACTTCTCGACAGCAACTATTCAACAGTAAGTGTTCACCGGAAGGTTTCATGCCTCAGGGTATTTTACAGGTATCTTCGCAAGGAGGGGGTTATAAAAGGGGATCCTTTGGAGAAGGTAGTTCTTCCGAAGAAGCAGAAAAGGCTGCCTGTTTTTGTTGAGGAGGAGGCTCTGGCCGGGTTACTGGACGATTATAATTTTGGTGAGAGTTTTCGCGGAATCATGAACAGGACTGTTATAGAGATGTTGTATACGACCGGTATGAGGCGTTCGGAGCTTATAGGACTGCATGACCGGGATATTGATTTAGAGGAAGGAACTGTTAAGGTTACGGGAAAAAGGAACAAGCAAAGGATAATACCGCTATTAAGGCCTTTTTCAGGTCGGTTGAAGGAATATATTGCACTGCGTGAAGAGAGTGTAAAAAAAGGTGAAGGAGGATGGTTTTTTGTCACGGAAAAAGGCAACAAGTTATATGACAAATATGTTTATAATATAGTTAAAGATTATCTGGCAATGGTAACAACGATAGAAAAGAAAAGTCCTCATATATTGCGGCACACCTTTGCAACGCACATGTTAAACAGGGGGGCTGATCTTAATTCTATAAAGGAATTGCTGGGGCATGCTAATCTGTCAGCTACACAGGTATATACGCACAATACATTTGAAAAATTAAAAAAAATATATAAACAGGCTCATCCAAGAGCTTAAATATTAATCAAATAATAGGAGGTACTACTATGAACGTTCAGATTCATTCAGTGCGGTTCGATGCCGACAAAAAGCTAATCAGTTTTGTTCAGCAGAAACTTGATAAACTGACTCAGTTTGGTGATGATATTGTGAATGCGGAAGTCTTTCTCAGGCTTGACAAAGACCAGGACAGGGAGAACAAGATTAGCGAAATTAAGCTGGAGTTACCGGGTGGTCCTTTATTTGCAAAAAAGCAGAGTAAAACATTTGAGGAAGCGACGGACGATGTTATAGAGGCTCTTAAAAAACAGATTACCAAGCATAAGGAAAAGAAGCGCGGAGTTTGACAATTCTAATAATAAAAATATACGGAATTATTTTGATTAGTAAAATTTAAATTCATACATTTGCAAACCGTTTTTTGAGGGTGTTTTATGCTCTCGCGGTGACGTTCTTTAAATTGCCGATGTAGCTCAGTTGGCCAGAGCAGCTGATTTGTAATCCGCAGGTCGGGGGTTCGAATCCCTTCATCGGCTCTTGAAAGATTTGTAAATGTGTGTCTTATAAAAAATAAGACTCTGTTTAAAAGGGGGAGATACCAAAGCGGCCAACTGGGGCAGACTGTAAATCTGCTGGGACATCCCTTCGTAGGTTCGAATCCTGCTCTCCCCACTTTAAGACAGAAGATACCGCTGAGCGGAGGTGGAAAGTCCGGGCGGGATATTTTTTTTGGACAATATTAAGCGGGAGTAGCTCAGTTGGTAGAGCATCAGCCTTCCAAGCTGAGGGTCGCGGATTCGAGCTCCGTCTCCCGCTCACTTTTTGCGGCCAGAGTAGCTCAGAGGTAGAGCACTTCCTTGGTAAGGAAGGGGTCGGGGGTTCAATTCCCCCCTCCGGCTCAACAGGATGGAAGGTTACAGATTAGAAAATTGAATATAAATAAACTAAATTTAATAAGCTTGGAGTTATGGCAAAAGAAAAATTTGACAGGTCGAAACCGCATGTGAATATTGGTACAATTGGTCACGTGGACCATGGTAAGACCACTTTGACGGCAGCGATCACTATGGTCCTTGCCAAGAGAGGTCTCTCTGCAATCAGAGATTTTGACTCAATTGATAATGCCCCGGAAGAAAAGGAAAGGGGTATTACCATTAATACTGCTCACGTGGAGTATCAGACAGCCACACGTCACTATGCGCACGTTGACTGTCCCGGTCACGCTGACTACATCAAGAACATGGTAACAGGTGCTGCCCAGATGGACGGTGCTATCCTTGTTGTTGCTGCAACAGACGGTCCTATGCCACAGACCCGCGAGCATATCCTCCTTGCACACCAGGTAAACGTACCAAGGGTGCTCGTTTTCATGAACAAAGTCGATATGGTAGATGACGAAGAACTTCTCGAACTCGTTGAAATGGAAGTTCGTGATCTTCTTAATTTTTACAAGTTTGAAGGTGATGATGCTCCTGTTATCCGCGGTTCTGCTCTCGGAGCCATGAACGGCGAAGCCAAATGGGAAGACAAGGTTATGGAACTGATGGATGCAGTTGATTCATACATACCAATACCTCCCCGTGAGAATGAAAAACCTTTCCTTATGCCTGTTGAGGATGTATTCTCAATCACAGGAAGGGGTACAGTTGCCACCGGCCGTATCGAAACAGGTGTTATCATAACAGGTGATGAGCTTGAGCTTATCGGTCTTGGTGCAACAAAACGTAAATCAGTATGTACAGGTGTTGAGATGTTCCGCAAGATCCTCGACAGGGGTGAAGCCGGCGACAATGTCGGACTGCTTCTTCGTGGTGTTGACAAGAAAGAGATCAAGAGAGGTATGGTTCTTGCAAAACCTGGTTCAATTACTCCTCATACAAGGATTAAGGCTGAGGTTTATGTTCTTAAGAAAGAAGAAGGTGGACGTCATACTCCATTCCATAATAAGTATCGTCCGCAGTTCTATCTGAGAACTCTCGACGTAACTGGTGAGATCACTCTGCCTGAAGGAACAGAAATGGTAATGCCTGGTGATAATGTAACAATCACTGTTGACCTTATCTACCCTGTTGCTATTAATGTCGGACTTCGTTTCGCCATCCGTGAAGGTGGAAGAACAGTAGGTGCCGGACAGGTAACTGATATTGTTGAATAATATACCGGATATAATGCAGGGTCGGATATTTGGTCAGACCCTGCTCCCTACACGGGTGTAGCTCAGTTGGTAGAGCACTGGTCTCCAAAACCAGGTGTCGGGAGTTCGAGTCTCTCCTCCCGTGCGAAAATTATAGTACTATGAAAATAAAAGGTTATATCAAGGAATCATTCACAGAACTGGTACATAAAGTGACCTGGCCAACATTCAGTGAGCTACAGAACAGTGCAGTTTTAGTGATGGTGGCCACACTGATTTTTGCAGTCCTGGTTGCAGGTATGGATTTTATATTCAGCCGTGCAATGCATTTCATTTACAGCTTGTTATACTAAACTATAAACAGTTCAGATGAGTGAGAATATAAAGAAGTGGTACGTGCTTCGTGCTATCGGAGGAAAAGAAAAGAAGGTAAAGGAATATATCGATAGTGAGGTTGCACGTCTGAAACTCGAAGAGTATGTCTCACAGGTTCTTATCCCCACTGAAAAAGTGTACCAGATAAGATCAGGTAAAAAGATTAGCAAGGAAAGAACTTTCTTTCCGGGCTATGTTCTTATTGAAGCTGTTCTTGTAGGTGAAATACCTCACCTGCTCAGGAATGTACCAAATGTAATTGGATTCCTGGGATCTCAGGATGGAGAACCGGTTCCTCTCAGAAAATCTGAGATTAACCGTATCCTTGGTAAAGTGGACGAGTTGAATGCCAGTGATGAGGAACTTAATGTTCCTTTCTTCGTGGGCGAATCGGTAAAGGTAATCGACGGGCCCTTCAACAGCTTCACAGGTATCATTGAAGAGGTAAATGAAGAAAAGAAAAAGCTCAAGGTAATGGTTAAGATTTTTGGCCGTAAAACACCCTTGGAGCTTAGTTTTATGCAGGTAGAAAAGGAAAATTAACGGAAGATATTGGCAGTTATAATAATTATAATGCTTCCTGAATGACTGCCAAGCTCTCGCAATAAACACGCAAATTTTAAATTATGGCAAAAGAAGTAGCTGGAATTATCAAGTTACAGATTCGTGGCGGAGCAGCTAATCCATCTCCTCCCGTTGGCCCTGCACTGGGATCCAAGGGAGTTAATATAATGGATTTTTGTAAGCAATTTAATGCGAGGACTCAGGATAAAGCCGGTAAGGTGATACCAGTGGTCATCACTGTTTATGGCGACAAGTCATTCGATTTTGTTACCAAAACACCCCCGGTGGCAGTTCAGCTTCTTGAAGTCTCTAAAGCTAAAAAAGGTTCTCAGGAACCTAACAGGGACAAAGTAGCATCGATAACCTGGGACCAGGTAAAGACAATTGCTGAAGATAAAATGGAAGACCTTAACTGTTTTACAGTTGAGTCTGCTATGAGAATGGTTGCTGGTACCGCCAGAAGTATGGGAATAAACGTTAAAGGTACATTCCCCCAAAACAATTAATTAGGATAAAAAATGACTAAACTTACCAAAAATCAGAAGTTTGCTCTTGAAAAACTCGATAAAGGCAGACTTTATACATTAAAAGAAGCTTCTGCCCTGGTTAAGGAGATTACCACGACCAAGTTTGATGCTTCAGTTGATTTAGATGTAAGGTTAGGTATAGATCCAAGGAAATCCAACCAGATGGTTCGTGGCGTTGTTTCTCTTCCTCACGGTACAGGTAAGGAGACTCGTGTTCTCGTTCTCTGCACACCCGATAAGGAAGGCGAAGCTACAGATGCCGGAGCCGATTATGTAGGTCTCGACGATTATGTTGAAAAGATCAAAGGAGGCTGGACAGACGTGGATGTTATAATAACCATGCCATCTGTAATGGGCAAGGTCGGTCAGTTAGGGCGAATACTCGGTCCTCGCGGACTGATGCCTAACCCTAAAAGTGGAACTGTTACCATGGAAATTGGTAAGGCTGTTAAAGAAGTGAAGCAGGGTAAGATTGATTTCAAAGTTGATAAAAACGGAATCATTCATGCCTCTATAGGTAAGGTCTCATTCGAGCCCAGTAAGATCGTTGATAATGCCAGGGAATTCATCTCTATGGTAAACAAACTTAAACCGGCTGCTGCTAAAGGTACATACATTCGCAGTGTATTCCTTTCAAGCACTATGAGCCTGGGTGTTAAAGTCGATCCCAAAGGTCTTGATGATTAATTATGTAAAAAGGAGAACTAATGAGACGTGAAGAAAAAAATGCTATCATAGACAGCCTTGCTGAGAGATTAAAGGAGTACAGCCACTTTTATCTGACTGATACTGCTGAGTTGAACGCTGCTGATACAAGTGACCTCAGGAGGAAATGTTTTCAGAATGACATAAAACTTATTGTCGTTAAGAATACCCTTCTTAAAAGAGCACTTGAACAGTCTGATGTTGACTTTGAAGAACTTTACCCGGTTCTTAAAGGTACCTCGTCCATCATGTTTACACAATCCGGAAATGGTCCTGCTAAGCTTATTAAGGAATTCCGGAAGCAACATGATAAACCTCTGCTTAAAGGTGCATATGTTCAAGAATCAATCTACGTAGGAGATAACATGCTCGATACACTTGTTTCAGTGAAAACAAGAGAAGAGCTTATCGGCGATGTGATACTGCTTCTGCAGTCACCTGCTCAAAATGTTATTTCTGCACTTAAGTCGGGTGGAAATAAAATACATGGTGTTCTTGAAACACTGTCAAAAAGAGAAGAAAAGTAAAAAATAATCAATTAAAAATTAATAAAAATGGCAGATCTTAAGAAATTTGCAGAAGAACTGGTTAACTTATCTGTAAAGGAAGTAAACGAACTGGCTAATATACTGAAGGAAGAGTATGGCATCGAACCTGCAGCTGCTGCAGTAGCTGTTGCCGGACCTGCTGGCGGTGCTGATGCACCTGCCGCTGAAGAAAAAACATCTTGGGATGTTATTCTTACAAGCCCGGGCGGCCAGAAACTTCAGATAGTTAAACTTGTTAAAGATCTCACCGGTCTTGGCCTTAAAGAAGCTAAAGCAGTTGTAGACGCTGCTCCGGCTCCGGTTAAGGAAGGTGTATCTAAAGAAGAAGCAGAAGCAATTAAAGGTCAATTAGTAGAAGCAGGAGCTGAAGTTGAACTTAAATAAGTTATACCTAATTGATGGGTTGTAGGTTTAGTCCCGTATTTTCGGGACTAAGCCTTTTCGTTCTTTTAATTATAAGTTCACTTAATCTTTTTATAAATGTCCTCAAATAATACCGGAAGAATAAGTTTCGCATCAAGGAAAGATCAGATCGATTATCCTGATTTTCTGGAGATTCAGTTGAAATCATTCGGCGAGTTTTTCCAGCTTGGAACAACTCCTGAAAACAGAAAGAGAGAAGGACTTTTTAAGGTCTTTACGGAAAACTTTCCGATTACCGATACCAGGAATAATTTTGTCCTGGAATTTCTGGATTATTATATTGATCCACCACGATATACAATCGAAGAATGTATAGAACGCGGACTGACGTTCAGCGTTCCTCTTAAAGCAAAACTAAAACTTTACTGTACAGATCCTGAACATGAGGATTTTGATACGGTTATCCAGGATGTTTATCTTGGAACAGTGCCCTATATGACAGAGCGTGGTACTTTTGTCATTAACGGCGCTGAGAGAGTGGTTGTTTCACAACTCCACCGCTCACCGGGCGTCTTCTTCGGTCAGAGTATACACGCAAATGGTACCAAATTGTATTCAGCAAGGATTATCCCTTTCAAGGGTTCATGGATCGAATTTGCTACCGACATCAATAACGTGATGTATGCTTACATCGACAGGAAAAAGAAACTGCCTGTAACAACTCTGCTACGTGCAATAGGTTTCGAGAGCGATAAGGAAATTCTCGAGATCTTTAACCTTGCTGAAGAACACAAGGTATCCAAGACAAATATCAAGAAGCTTGTCGGACGTAAACTGGCTGCCAGGGTGCTTAAGACATGGATAGAGGATTTTGTTGATGAGGATACCGGCGAGGTAGTTTCAATCGAACGTAATGAGGTTATTCTCGACAGGGAAACTGTTATTGAATCGGAACATGTCGATATGATAGTCGATTCAGGGGCAAAGGCTATCCTCCTTCACAGGGATGATACCTCTCTGTCTGATTATGCCATTATATATAATACTCTTCAGAAAGATCCGTGTAACTCTGAAAAAGAAGCTGTTATCTATATCTACCGTCAGCTTAGAAATGCTGAGCCTCCTGACGAGGCAACGGCACGCGACGTTATCGATAAGCTCTTCTTCTCAGATAAACGTTATGACCTCGGTGAGGTAGGACGTTACAGGATTAATAAGAAACTTGGTCTTAATACGGAGATGGACGTTAAGATCCTTACCCGTGAAGATATTATTAAGATCATAGGTTACCTTATCGAACTTATCAATTCAAAGACTGATATCGACGATATAGACCACCTGAGCAACAGGAGGGTCCGTACAGTCGGCGAACAGTTGTATGCTCAGTTCGGTGTGGGACTTGCCCGTATGGCACGTACAATAAGGGAAAGGATGAATGTAAGGGATAACGAGGTATTTACCCCTGTCGACCTTATTAACTCCAAAACATTGTCGTCGGTCATTAATTCCTTCTTCGGTACCAACCAGCTCTCACAGTTCATGGATCAGACCAATCCCCTTGCGGAAATGACTCACAAACGTCGTATGTCTGCACTGGGTCCGGGTGGTCTGTCACGCG
Source organism: Bacteroidales bacterium (assembly GCA_046706305.1). GTDB lineage: Bacteria > Bacteroidota > Bacteroidia > Bacteroidales > VadinHA17 > LD21. The sequence continues at coordinate 4,250 of JBJKPQ010000140.1, read as the reverse complement.
AGAGAGCAGGTTTCGAGGTGAGGGACGTTCACTATACACATTACGGACGACTTTGCCCGATTGAAACACCGGAAGGCCCGAATATCGGTCTTATTTCTTCTCTCTGCGTCTATGCCAAGATTAATGATCTGGGCTTCATAGAGACTCCTTATCTTAAGGTTGAGGATGCAAAGGTCGATCTGAGTGAGAATGGTATCCTCTGGCTAAGCGCCGAGGAGGAAGAGGAAAAAATCATAGCACAGGCCAACGCTGCTCTTATGGATGACGGGCAGTTTGTGAACCAGAGGGCTAAATGCCGTTATGAAGCCGATTACCCGCTTGAGGATGTGCATAAGGTAAATCTTATGGATGTTGCCCCGAACCAGATCGCTTCTATAGCTGCATCGCTGATACCTTTCCTTGAACATGATGACGCCAACAGGGCCCTGATGGGATCTAATATGATGCGCCAGGCTGTTCCTCTCATTAATCCTGAAGCTCCTATTGTGGGTACGGGACTAGAGGCACAGGTGATAAAAGACAGCCGTATCCTCTTTACCGCTGAAGGCGACGGAGTGGTTGAATTTGTCGATGCCAACGAGATTGTCATCAGGTATTCACGTACCGATGAAGAGAAATTCGTCAGCTTCGATGACGATATTAAAAGATATATACTTCCGAAATATAAAAAGACTAACCAGAATACATGTATTAACATTATCCCGGTAGTCAGAAAAGGTGAAAGGGTTTCAAAAGGTCAGGTGCTGACCGAAGGTTACGGTACCAAGAAAGGCGAACTGGCTCTGGGAAGAAACCTTAAGGTTGCATTTATGCCCTGGAAAGGATATAACTTCGAGGATGCTATTGTTATTTCCGAAAAGGTTGTACAGGAAGATTATTTCACTTCTGTCCATATAGACGAATACCAGCTTGAGGTTCGTGATACAAAACGCGGTCTTGAAGAACTGACTTCAGATATACCGAATGTCAGCGAAGAGGCAACCAAGAACCTCGATGAGAACGGTCTTATCAGGATCGGTGCTCATATCAGGCCGGGCGATATTCTTATAGGGAAGATAACTCCAAAAGGAGAATCCGACCCTTCACCCGAGGAAAAACTGCTTCGGGCTATCTTCGGCGACAAAGCCGGCGACGTTAAGGATGCATCTCTTAAAGCCGGACCCTCTCTGGAAGGTGTTGTTATTGACAAGAAACTCTTTACAAGGGCTGTGAAGGACAGGAAAGCCAAAGCGGTGGAGAAACCGCTCCTCGACAAGATAGAGACCGATTTCAACAGGAGCGTGGACGATCTGAAAGCCCGCCTTGTAGATAAACTCTTTATTCTTGTGAACGGTAAAACTTCACAGGGAGTTAAGGACTACCTTAATGTAGATGTCATTCCTAAAGGAAGTAAGTTCACTCTTAAACAGCTTCAGGAGATTGACTACATGAATGTCAATCCGAATAAGTGGACCACTGACAAGAAGAAAAATGACAGCATTAAGCAGCTCCTGCATAATTACATTATTAAATTCAAGGAGCTTGATGGCGTCTATAAGCGTAAAAAGTATAACATTACTATCGGTGATGAACTGCCTGCAGGTATTGTTAGGCTGGCAAAAGTATATATTGCCAAGAAACGTAAGGTCAAGGTAGGAGATAAAATGGCCGGTCGCCATGGTAACAAGGGTATTGTTGCCAGGATTGTAAGAGCAGAGGATATGCCTTTTCTCGAAGATGGCACTCCTGTTGATATAGTTCTTAATCCTCTTGGTGTGCCTTCAAGGATGAACCTTGGGCAGATTTATGAAACTGTCCTTGGATGGGCAGGGCAGAAGCTCGGACTTACATTCTCCACACCTATCTTCGACGGTGCATCTCTTAACCAGATTACTGAATACACCGATAAAGCCGAACTGCCAAGGTATGGTAAGACATACCTGTATGACGGAGGAACAGGTCAAAGATTCGACCAGCCTGCAACAGTAGGTGTAATCTATATGCTTAAGCTGGGTCACATGGTCGATGATAAAATGCATGCACGTTCTATTGGACCATACTCGCTTATCACACAACAGCCACTGGGTGGTAAAGCCCAGTTCGGAGGCCAGCGTTTTGGTGAAATGGAAGTATGGGCCCTCGAAGCTTTCGGTGCTGCCCATATTCTTCAGGAGATTCTTACTATCAAATCGGATGATGTTGTCGGCCGCGCAAAAGCCTATGAGGCAATTGTGAAGGGTGAGCCTATGCCGCAGCCGGGAATACCGGAATCTCTGAACGTTCTTCTGCACGAGCTGAGAGGTCTTGGATTAAGCGTACTGCTTGACTAAGTGCTCAGCAGGTATTGGATTATTAGTTATTAGAAAAAAATTATTCAGCATATGTCATTCAGAAGAGACAACAAAGCAAAGACCAGTTACTCGAAAATATCGATAGGGCTGGCTTCACCCGAAGAGTTACTGGATCGTTCAAGTGGTGAGGTTCTGAAGCCTGAAACAATCAATTACCGTACATATAAGCCTGAACGCGACGGTTTGTTCTGCGAGAGGATATTCGGTCCGGTAAAAGACTACGAGTGTCATTGCGGTAAATATAAAAGGATCCGTTATAAAGGGATCGTATGCGACCGTTGTGGTGTTGAAGTTACAGAAAAGAAGGTAAGGCGTGAGAGAATGGGACATATATCTCTTGTCGTGCCAGTTGCACATATATGGTACTTCCGTTCACTGCCCAATAAAATAGGCTATCTTCTCGGGTTGCCTACTAAAAAACTCGATTCAATAATTTATTACGAGCGATATGTTGTGATTAATCCCGGTATCAAAGCCGCTGATGGAATCAAGTACCTTGATTTTCTTACTGAAGAAGAGTATCTCGAGATAACCGAGTCTCTTCCTAAGGAAAACCAGTACCTGGAAGATAACCATCCGGATAAATTTGTGGCTGATATGGGTGCGGAAGCTCTCTTTAAGCTTCTTGGACGTATTGAACTTGATGAATTGTCATATTCTCTTCGCCACAGGGCTAGTACGGAAACATCACAGCAGCGTAAAAATGAGGCTCTTAAAAGACTGCAGGTTGTCGAAGCCTTCAGAGATTCAAAGTCAGTGAATAAACCTGAATGGATGATCATAAAGGTTGTCCCGGTTATTCCTCCTGAGCTGCGGCCTCTTGTTCCTCTCGATGGCGGACGTTTTGCCACCAGCGACCTGAATGATCTGTACAGGAGAGTTATTATCAGGAATAACCGTCTGAAAAGACTTATCGAAATCAAAGCTCCTGAAGTCATTCTGAGAAATGAAAAAAGGATGTTACAGGAAGCTGTCGATTCATTATTCGATAACTCAAGGAAAGCCAATGCGGTAAAAACGGATGCTAACCGTCCGCTTAAATCGCTAAGCGACAGCCTTAAAGGAAAACAGGGCCGTTTCCGTCAGAACCTGCTTGGTAAAAGGGTGGATTATTCTGCACGTTCGGTTATTGTTGTCGGTCCGGAACTGGCTCTGCACGAATGCGGGCTTCCTAAAGATATGGCTGCCGAGCTCTATAAGCCTTTCATTATTCGTAAACTTATAGAAAGAGGGATAGTTAAAACTGTCAAATCAGCTAAAAAAATTGTCGACAGGAAAGATCCTGTCGTTTGGGATATCCTTGAGAATGTTCTTAAAGGCCATCCTGTATTGCTAAACCGTGCTCCTACACTTCACAGGCTTGGGATACAGGCTTTTCAGCCTAAATTGATTGAAGGTAAAGCTATCCAGCTCCACCCTCTCGTTTGTACAGCTTTTAACGCCGACTTTGACGGTGACCAGATGGCAGTTCACCTTCCTTTAGGTAATGCCGCCATACTTGAAGCACAGATGCTGATGCTGGCCTCCCATAACATACTTAACCCGGCTAACGGGGCACCTATCACAGTTCCTTCGCAGGACATGGTACTCGGCCTTTATTATATTACCAAAGGACGGAAGAGTACTGCTACTGATAAGGTCAGGGGTGAGGGTCTTGTATTCTATTCGGCTGAAGAGGTAAATATAGCCTATAATGAAGGGAAAATAGACCTTCATGCATTTATAAAAGTTAAGGTTGATGACCTTAAGGACGGAGAACCGGTTAACCACCTCATTGAAACAACTGTGGGAAGGGTAATATTCAACCAGTATGTTCCTGCCGAAGTAGGTTATATTAATGATATACTGACAAAGAAATCCCTGAGAGATATTATTGGTCGTGTTCTTAAGCTTGCAGGTACAGCCAAGACAGCTGATTTC
>JBJKPQ010000139.1:0-17553 GCA_046706305.1 Bacteroidales bacterium | reverse complement strand
GAAAAAGTCCATGACAAAATACTGCCCATAAAACCAATTCACTAATAGCGACACAGGCCAGCCCTGAAGTCACTGCACATAAATTCAAGCCAGTAATAACGATAGATAGTCCAGCCCTGAAAGGGCGACACATATACCAACCCCTGAAAGGCATTTCAGCTGATCTGCAGGAATATTCTTTAGCCTATAATCATGGAACCACTCCGTGGATCAAGACTCTGTAACATGCAACTGGCTGGCAATGATGAAATCGCTCCGCGATTTAGAAAAGAATTAAGACCCTGGTCTTAAAATATATTTTTCAACTCTCATCTTTAACCTCTCGCCTGTTCTTATCTGTAACATTTGTCACAATTCAATCCTAAAAGTTGTGTATATTTGCAGTCAAAAAAGAACTCAGATATGGAGATGTTTAAACCGATGAATCTTGAAGGCGGGGATGCCGGTAGTAAGAATATTGAGAATGTTGAAAAGGTAAGGTGCCTGATAATAGGATCAGGTCCTGCCGGTTATACTGCAGCAATATATGCAGCAAGGGCAAATCTTAATCCTGTACTGTATACTGGACTTCAGATGGGTGGACAGCTGACTACTACTACAGAGGTTGAGAATTACCCTGGTTATCCTGATGGAGTAACCGGTCCTGTAATGATGGAGGAATTTAAAAAACAGGCTGAGAGGTTCGGAGCTGATATCAGATTTGGTATAGCAACTGCAGTTGATTTTTCGGGCAGGAAACACAGGGTTACGATTGACGATAATGTTATAATAGAAGCAGATTCTGTAATTATTTCTACAGGTGCAACAGCCAAATACCTCGGACTTGAGGCTGAAACGAAATATGCCGGTATGGGTGTATCGGCCTGTGCAACATGCGACGGGTTCTTCTATAAAGGTAAAGACGTGGCAGTTGTCGGAGGCGGTGATACCGCTGCTGAGGAGGCCACTTACCTGGCAGGTCTCTGCAACAAGGTCTATCTTGTTGTAAGGAGGGACGAGCTGAGGGCCTCGAAGGCAATGCAGAACAGGGTGTTTAATACTAAAAATATTGAAATTCTCTGGGAACACCAGGCTGTTGATCTGTTCGGTGAGAATGGGGTGGAAGGTGCCACTCTCGTTAAAAAGAAAGGCACGCCTGAAGAGGAACAGGTAAGGATAAGGATTGATGGCTTTTTCCTTGCAATTGGACATACCCCGAATTCAGAGGTATTTAATAAATACCTGGAAACAGATGCAGTCGGCTATATAAAGACTGTTCCGGGAACCTCAAAAACAAATGTTCCGGGCGTATTTGCAGCAGGAGATGTGCAGGATCCTGTTTACAGGCAGGCTGTAACCGCAGCAGGTTCGGGATGTACTGCTGCCATAGATGCAGAAAGATACCTTGCAGATATGGCATGACCATACAACGTAAGGCCCATGAAAACATTCAAAAAGACTTTTATTATTGATGCGGAACCATCTGATGTTTATGCTGCATTGACTAACCCTTATACCATAGAACTCTGGTCGGGTTATCCTGCTCAGATGAGCACTGAACCTGGCTCCGAGTTTTCACTGTGGGAAGGCGATATAGCAGGGAAAAATATTGAATTTATCGAAAACAGGAAGGTTGTCCAGGAATGGTATTTCGGAGAACAGGAAGAACAATCTCTGGTTACTATAACAATAAGTTCCAGGGGAAGTAAATCGGAAGTATTGGTGGAACAATCAAATATACCTGATGATGAGTTCGGCAATATAGCCGAAGGATGGCGTGAATTTTATATGGGAGCAATAAACAGTTTCTTTAATCCTAATTTTTAACAGGATCTTTAAAAGTTATGTTGGTTTCCCTGTTACTGAATACCGAATACAGGTCTTCAGAAACAGCAAGTATCAGTGTTCCTATCCCTTTATAGCATAATGTTTCTGAAGCCTCCTGCATCTTCCTGTTCCATTCAGGAAGCCATGATAGAAGGTGTGTATCAATGAAGCGTGCTATCTCACTCTTCATTTCCCGCCTGCATGCATCATCATCGAGGAAAGTAAATTTCTCAAGAAGCCATGTGAGAAACAGAAGCTCAATACCCAGGTGATCCTCTTCACTGATAGTCCTGAACCTGGGCTTCCAACCATAAGAACTGTAAAATTCAGATGCTGACATTTGCTTTTTAATCCCAATGTTACTTTTCTCCGGAGGGTAAAAAGATTCGTATGCAGGTGCCAGGCCTGTTTCCTTTGATTCAAAAAGCCTCCGGAAATCATCCCTTAGCATCATCCAGCAAATTTCTGTGTTTTTACACGACTCTCTTAGCTGGGCTGCGGCCTTTATAAATGTGGGATTTGAACTGGATACTGGGAGATTCCTGATCATGCCGTTTTTCCAAAAGTCGGAAATACATTCTTCGGTCGGTTCGTACATAATCATACTTCCTGCAAAGTAGAGTAGCATTGTATATGCCTTTATAATATAATTTTCACGACCATCAGAATCCATAGTGTAATAATGCATTTAGAAATTCGGGAAGAGGTAGTCTTGGTACAAACTTTTTATCTTTTGTATATAAACCTGAAAAAATTCATTTTGTTCGATAAAATTCACTAAAGAAGCTGTCTCATCAGTCGTTTTAAACGTCATAACCTGCTAAGAAAGCAAAAAGATCCAAAGGCATAGTAATTCTATCACTGCCTTTGAGATCTCTGCTACTTGTATAATTTGTTTTTGAAACAGTGTCTTTTATCGAAACTGTCGCTTCATAGTTTTATGAAGGTTATTTCGAAAAATCAGCCATTTCATTTGGATAGGCATTTGTATCGAGCTTTTCTTTTATCTCTTTGAATGCTTTGATTGTGTATGCAACATCCTCGAGCGTATGCGAAGCGGTGGGTATTATGCGCAGCATAACAACATCTTTCGGCACAACAGGATAAATGACCACAGAGCAGAAAATCGCATGATTTTCGCGCAGGTCATATATAAGCTGTGTTACCTGTGCAAGAGGACATTTCATGAATACCGGGGTCACAGGTGATTCAGTATTGCCAAGGTCCAGACCCGCTTCTCTCAGTCCTTTCTGTAGTGCATCAACTATAGCCCAGAGTTTCTCCCTGTATTCAGGGTGTGTCTTAAGCAGCTCAAGTCTTTTGATTGCACCAATGGTCATTGCCATGGGTAGGGATTTTGCATATATCTGGGAACGAAGGTTAAAGCGAAGATATGTTACAACATCTTTAGTACTTGCAACAAAGCCTCCTATACCTGCCATTGACTTGGCAAAGGTTGCAAAATAAACATCTATCTTATCCTGCACACCGAAATGTTCTCCTGTGCCGGCGCCTGTTTTTCCCATTGTACCAAAGCCGTGCGCATCATCCACAAGAAGGCGGAAGTTATACTTATCCTTTAGCGCGGCAATCTTATCAAGCTTACCAAGGTCTCCTGCCATCCCGAAAACACCTTCAGTTATAACAAGGATACCTCCGCATGTCTTTTCAACAAGTTTGGTGGCTCTCTGCAATTGCTTTTCGAAATTATCAATGTCGTTATGAGGGTAAACAAACCTTTTACCCATGTGAAGACGAAGACCGTCCATAATGCATGCATGTGATTCAGAATCATATACTATCACATCACGCCTGTCGACCAGGGAGTCTATTATTGAAACCATTCCCTGGTACCCGTAGTTAAGGAGATAAGCTGCTTCCTTTCCTGTAAACTCGGCTGCCATCTGTTCAAATTTCTCATGCATTGCCGTTTGTCCCGACATCATTCTGGCACCCATTGGGTATGCAAGACCGTATTGCGATGCAGCTTCAGCATCTGCTTCCCTTACCTCCGGCAGATTGGCAAGGCCAAGATAATTGTTCAGACTCCAGTTAAGAACTTCTTTTCCCCTGAATTTCATTCTGGGTGAAATCTCTCCTTCAAGTTTTGGAAACATAAAATAACCATCGGCCAGACCGGAATACTGACCCAGAGCTCCCCTGTTTGATTTGATTTTTTCGAAAATATCCATGACTATGTGCCTGTTTGTTAAAATTTTCACAAATCTAGGAATAAAGAGCTATTCAGTCATACCTATTTATACCTAATTTAGTGTGGGTTGTTATGTGCATTTTGGACAGTTTGAAAAAATCAATGAAAACATAACCACTTTGTTCAAAAATTATTCAGAGCTGATCTCAAAGAACAGAAGTAAAAGGTTTTATCTCGTCGTTCAGGTTTTTTCCTGGTTAATATTACACTCAATAGTCCATGCCGGATAATATTACCCCGCTTTAGGAAGCTTATAATAAAAGTATAAATGTTTCGTTTTTATCTCTGATATTAAAAATTTTCAGTAATTTTGCGCAACAATTTTTTGTATGAGGTTCAGATTATATATAGTGCTGATAATTTCGTTGTTGGTTAGTTCCTGCGGGGAATATTCCAAGGTTCTCAAGAGTACCGACTTTGATTTGAAAAAAGCAAAAGCTAAAGAATATTTTGATGAGGGTGAATATGTTAAGACCACCGAGCTTCTGAACCAGATCCTCCCCAGGTTCAGGGCTACTGATGAAGCCGAGGAACTTAGCTGGATGAATGCTGAATCATATTTTGGGATGAAGGATTATTTTGTGGCAGGAAGTTACTTCAAAACCTTTGTTGACATGTATCCTTTCGGAAAACATGCAGAAGAAGCGAATTTTATGGCAGCCTTCTGTGATTACAAAATATCGCCTCGTCCGGAACTTGACCAGGAGAATACAAGGAATGCCATTGACGGTTTCAGGATTTTTATGACCAAGTATCCCAACAGCCCAAGGGTTGACGAATGCAGGAAATATGTTGAAGAGTTGCAGAATAAACTTGTTGAGAAGTCGTACCTGAATGCAAAGCTGTATTACGATATGAAACAATATAAGGCTGCTGTTGTTGCTCTCAATAACAGTCTTAAGGAGTATGCCAATTCAAAATACAGGGAGGAGATGATGTTTTTAAAGCTTAACTCGCTTTTCCTTTATGCAGAGAACAGTTTTGCCAACAAACAGAGGGAACGTTACCAGGATACAATGGATGACTACTATTCTTTCATGGAGGAATTTCCTGAGTCGACATATGCCAAAGAGGTAAAAAATATTTACGAGAAGACAAATAATTATCTGAAATCAGGATCATCTGATACAAACAGCGAAGAAAAATAATCAATATCATATGGATTACAGAAAGTCAAATGCACCGGTAACAACGGTTACCCGTAACCTTGACCTGATGACCAGGGGAACGGGCAACATTTATGAGACAGTGATTATAGTGTCCAGGAGGGCAAACCAGATAGCAGTTGAGATGAAACAGGAACTCAACAAAAAGCTTGAGGAGTTTGCTTCTTACAGTGATAACCTGGAAGAGGTATTTGAGAACAGGGAGCAGATAGAAATATCAAAGTTCTATGAAAGACTCCCTAAACCTACTCTTATTGCGCTACAGGAACTGGAGGAGAATAAAATTTTCTTCAGGAACCCTGAATTGAATCCCAAGCAAAAGGAAAAATAATCTGTAATGCTGGAAGGCAAACACATACTTGTCGGCGTAACCGGAGGTATTGCAGCATATAAAACTGCAACTATCATCCGGTTGCTTGTTAAGGAGGGAGCCATGGTGAAAGTGATCATGACTGATCATGCAAAGGAGTTTATTACTCCTCTTACGATGGCTACTTTATCAAAGAACCCGGTACTTACCGAGTTCTTTGATCCGGAAAGCGGCCAGTGGAACAGTCATGTCGACCTTGGCCTCTGGGCAGATCTATTCCTGGTTGCCCCGGCCACAGCAAACTCCATTGCAAAAATGGCCAACGGCATAGCCGACAACCTTTTGCTTACAGCTTACCTCTCGGCCCGTTGTCCGGTTATGTTAGCACCTTCAATGGATGTGGATATGCTGGGTCATCCATCTACAATAATTAACCTTGAGACACTGAAAGCTTACGGGAACATTATAATTGATCCCACAACAGGTGATCTTGCAAGTGGCCTGACAGGTAAGGGTAGGATGGCAGAACCGGAGGAAATAATGGATGTGATCAGGGAGATGTTCACGAAAAAAAAAACAATAAGCCTCTGAGAGGCAAAAAAATCCTTATAAATGCCGGACCAACACGGGAGCCAATAGATCCTGTGCGCTTCATAAGCAACTACTCATCAGGCAAAATGGGAATAGCCCTGGCTGATGCTGCTGCTTCCTATGGTGCCGATGTGCACCTTATACTCGGACCGGCCGGTATCTCGCCGGTCAACAACAGTATCAATATCATTGATGTAACTACAGCAGAATCGATGACAAAAGCATGCATCAGATTATTTCCTGAGTGTGATATTGCCATATTGTCTGCCGCTGTTGCTGATTTTACTCCTTCAGAAGTACATGATAAAAAGATTAAGAAGAAGGATAACGAGATGCTGATACGGCTGAAACCCACAACAGATATTGCATACTCCCTGGGAGAAATGAAGAAACCCGGTCAGTTGCTGGCCGGCTTTGCTCTTGAAACAGATAATGAACTGGATAATGCTGTTGAAAAACTGAAAAGGAAGAATCTCGATATTATTGTACTTAACTCCCTTAAAGAGAAAGGAGCCGGGTTCGGTTATGATACAAACAAGATAACAATAATTGACCGTAACAATAATATTGATAAATTTGAGTTGAAATCAAAAGAAGAAGCTGCCATTGATATACTTGAAAAAATAATTGCTTTGCTAAAACAAACAGTCTGAATGAGGTTGTTCCGTATACCAAAATATTACCTGCTTTTATTAATATCTTTCTTCCCTCTGCTTACAAATGCACAGGAGCTAAACTGTAATGTTCAGATCTCGGCACAGAGAATACAGGGATCGAACCGCGAGGTTTTTCAATCGATGCAGCGTGATATCTATGAATTTATGAACAACACCGTGTGGACAAATTATGTTTACAGCTATGCGGAGAGGATTGATTGCAACCTTCTTATAAACCTTACTGACCAGATGTCGGCAGATGAGTTTAAAGGAACCATTCAGATTCAGCTCAGCCGGCCTGCTTATAATACAACATATAATTCCACTCTTCTGAATTTCATAGATAATAATTTCCAGTTCAGGTATGTGGAGTTTCAGCCACTGGAATTTGATCCTACCACACACAGGTCAAACCTTGTATCTGTACTTGCATATTATGCTTATATTGTTATAGGTTTTGATTCCGATTCTTTTGCACCCCTGGGTGGTACTGAGGCTTTCCAGATGGCAGAGAAGATAGTTACAAATGCCCAGAATGCTCCGGAACCGGGCTGGAAACCATATGATGGTTCACGAAACCGTAACCGCTACTGGCTTGTCAAAAACCTTCTTGATAAGGAATATGAAGGTGTAAGGCAGTTCCTGTATGAATATTATATAAATGGCCTGGATCTTATGGAGTCGAAGAATAACGAGGCCCGGACAAATATAGTGGAAAGTCTTAAACTGGTACAGGATGTTTACAGAAGGAAGCCGGATCCGTTCATGTATCTTCTCCAGGTGGTTATGGATGCCAAATCGGATGAGATCGTAAATATATTCTCCCAGGCTTTCCCTGAAGAAAAAAGCCGGGTGGTACAGATAATGACGGAGATAGATCCTGCCAATAAAGCCAAGTACGAGAAGATAAATGCCTCAGAAGCACCTTAACAACTTATTATGCTGTTAAAACTTTACGTTCAAAACTATGCTCTGATCAGGGAACTTAATGTTGAACTGGAAAAGGGGCTTACAATCATAACGGGGGAGACCGGTGCAGGTAAGTCTATCCTTCTGGGGGCCCTGTCACTTATCCTGGGAGCAAGAGCTGATATATCGGTACTTCTCGATAAAAATGAAAAATGTATTGTTGAAGGGACTTTCAGAATAGATGATTATGATATGGATGATTTCTTCTCAGCCAATGAACTGGATTATGAGCCTGTGACAATAATGCGGCGTGAGATAGCCCAGTCAGGAAAATCGCGGGCTTTTATCAATGATACTCCCGTTACCGTTAACCAGATGAAAGTACTCGGCGATAAGCTGATAGATATTCATTCACAACATCAGACCCTTATGCTGAACAATAATTCCTTTCAGCTGAATGTGATTGATTCTTTTGCCGGAACCTCCAAACTGGCAGCTTCGTACCAATCGGTTTTCCATCACTGGCGCAGCCTGTTGAAAGAGTATGACGGGCTAAAGGAAAAAGCAGATAAGAATAAAGCTGATCTTGAATATCTTCAGTACCAGTTTAACCAGCTTGAAGATGCAAAACTGGTTGAGGGAGAACAGGTTGATCTTGAAAATGAACAGGAACGACTTGAGCATACCGGAGAAATTAAAACAGCTCTTTCCGGGTCTTCATCTCTCCTTAATAATGATGAGTTCTCTATCCTGGGCATGCTGAGGGAAGTCAAAAACCATCTTTTACGAATAAGGAGTTTCCTGCCTGATAATGGCAGTCTTTTGTCACGCACCGAATCAGCCCTTATCGAGCTTGATGATATTGCTTCCGAAATAGATCGCATGTCGGCATCTGTAGAAGCTGACCCCGGAAGACTAACTATTGTGAATGAAAGACTCGATACAATATATTCTCTTATTCAGAAACACAGGGTCAGCGACCTTTCCGGTCTCATATTGAAAAAGGAGGAGATAAGAGACGCTGTACGGTCAATAGAATCAGGAGATGAGAGACTTGGCTTACTTGAAAAACTAATTGCAGGAGAGGAAGAAAAGCTAATGTCTCTTGCAACTGAAATATCGGGAATGCGTAAAGCCGTAATTCCTGAAGTTGAATCCAGGATCACGGAACTCCTGAAACAGCTGGGTATGCCTAATGGCAGGTTCAGGATAATGATGAAACAATCGGATCAGTTCGCTCCAAGAGGACTGGATTATGCCGATTTCCTTTTTTCTGCAAATAAGCAGATCGAACCTGAGAACCTGGCTAAAACAGCATCAGGGGGTGAATTATCAAGGGTCATGCTCAGTTTGAAATCACTTCTTACAATGAATAATAACCTTCCGACAATAATTTTTGATGAAATAGATTCAGGCGTATCAGGAGAGGTTGCAGATAAGGTAGGACAGATTCTTTCATCCATGGGAAAGTATATGCAGGTAATAAACATAACTCACCTTCCACAGGTGGCATCACGTGGGACAAAGCATTATCATGTTTATAAAGATGACACTGAAGATTCAACAATTACCCGTGTTAAATTGTTATCTCCTGATGAACGTATTATGGAAGTGGCCAGATTGTTAAGCGGCAGCGAAATCACGGAGGCAGCACTCAAAAATGCACGTGAGCTTTTAGGGGCTGCTGTAAACTAATTATTAATTTATTATTTTCTAATGAGAGAAGGACTATTAAAAGGTAAAAAAGGTATCATTTTTGGTGCCCTCAATGAGAAGTCCATTGCCTGGCAGGTAGCCGTGAAGGCATGGGAGAATGGAGCGGAACTGGTGTTGACAAATGCTCCTGTAGCACTCCGTCTTGGTAATATCAGGGATCTTGCTGAGTTAACAGGAAGCGAGGTAATACCCGCCGACGCTACAAAGATGGATGACATTGAGAATCTGTTATCCAGATCGATGGAGATATTCGGAGGCAAGTTCGATTTCATCCTGCATTCAATAGGAATGTCACCCAATGTCAGAAAAGACATTCCTTACGAACAGACAAGTTATGAGAATATGTTGAAGACTTTTGATATCTCCGCACTCAGTTTTCACCGTGTTCTTCAGACAGCTTACAAACTTGATTCTCTTAAAGAATGGGGATCTGTTGTAGCTCTCTCATATGTGGCTGCTCAGAGAACTCTTGTAGGCTATAACGATATGGGGGATGCCAAAGCACTTCTTGAATCAATTGCACGTAGCTTCGGATATATATACGGGCGTGACAGGAAAGTACGTATCAACACAGTATCCCAGTCACCAACAGCCACAACTGCCGGTAGCGGCATACACGGTTTTGATTCACTTGTGGATTTCTCTGAAAGAATGTCTCCCCTGGGTAATGCAACCGCTGAAGAATGTGCAGATTATTGTATTGCTCTTTTTTCTGACCTGACACGTAAGGTGACTATGCAGAACCTGTTTCACGACGGGGGGTTCTCAAGTATGGGAATGAGCCTCAGGGCTATTGAGCAATATCAAAAGAGCTTTGAGGAGTGTGACTGACAGATTATATAACTTATAAGTATAAATGCTTATTTTTTAAGCGGCTTGTTCTATGGTAAGCCGCTTTTTTTATATTTGAGCATCCTAATCCTTCCGCTATGATTAAGCTGATCGTTCTGCTCATCGTATATTTTGCTTTTCCGCTGGTTATTATCCGTATGTGCAAACAATGGCCGGTTCTCAAGAAGATCGGTTCCATCGTTCTTGCTTATGCATTTGGACTTCTGCTGGGCACATCCGGACTTTTGCCACATGGCAGTGATTCTTACAGGATGGCTCTGCAGGGCAGGGCATCGGTTCCAAAAACGGAAATGGAAAACTTACTGGCCTCAGGAACAATAACTCAGGAAGATGTATTTGTAAATTCTATTGCATCAGCCCAGGATATGTTGATATCAATAATTGTTCCACTGGCATTTCCTCTTTTATTATTCTCACTGAATATCAGGCGGTGGCTGCGTTTTGCCAGGGACGGTTTTATTTCAATGTTGCTGGCCCTTGTTTCTGTTATAGTTATTATCATTGCCGGGTATTTTCTTTTCAGGAATCTTGTTCCCGACTCATGGAAGGTAGCAGGTATGCTGGTCGGAATATATACCGGCGGAACACCTAACCTTGTTTCACTTAAAGTGGCACTGGGAGTTGATCCGAACCTGTTTGTAATGACAAGCACATATGACATGTTAATGGGTGCTGTAACACTTGTCTTCTTCATTACTTCAGGCCCTCGGTTCTTCCGTTCCATCCTACCTCCATTCAGACATAATGGAGATAAGTCAGCTGTGGAAGAAGCTATCTCCGAAACGGAAAGTTTCGAGGATTTCACCGGAATGCTGAAAAAGAGGAACCTGTTACCTCTTTTAAAAGCACTCGGACTGGCGATACTTATCTTCCTTATCTCTTTTGGGATCAGTCTCCTTCTGCCGGGAATATCGCAAATGGTGGTTGTGATCCTATCAATCACAACACTGGCAATTGCAGCTTCACTTATTAACCGGATAAACAAGATTGAAAAGACCTTTCAGCTGGGTATGTATTTTATTCTTGTCTTTTCCTTTACTGTGGCTTCTATGGCCGATCTGAGCATTATCTTCAGTATCAAGTTCCTCGGTCTCTTTATCTATGTCTTCTTTGCATATTTCGGAACTCTCTTCCTTCATCTGCTCCTTTCCCGCATATTCAGGGTTAATGCAGACGACTACCTGATAACAACCACTGCTTTTGTATTCTCACCGCCCTTTGTTCCTGTTGTGGCAGGTGCATTAAAAAACAAGGATGTTATAATAACCGGAATAACAGTAGGCATTATCGGTTATGTAATAGGTAATTATATGGGTGTTGCGCTCGGCTTTTTGCTGAAAGGGATGTGATTAAAACAGATAATTCAGACCGATTGATACTCCAATATTACCATCCTGTGCATTAAAGGCCTTGCCAAAATCGAATGCAACAACAAAATTCCTGTTCATTGCAAACATGATACTTATACCAACATCCTGGTGTAACTTATCATTTTCAATTTTGAAATAGTCAGAAAAATTATCGGACGGGAACATTTCAGTGAATGTCGATTGCAGGTTAGCCGGAAGCTTGATCTCTTTAGTTATTACACCAAAATCATAAAAGGCATCAAGCCCCATATACCATTCCTGACCGATAAATGTGAAATACCATGGTTTCCATCTCAACTCAAAATTACCATACATGAAACCATCACCAACGACCCTGTTCCTTAAAACGCCCCTCAGTGTACTTACACCGCCCAGACCCTCATTAGTTGCCCCTGTAAGCCTGGATGTAATTACCTGCGACTGGTAAAAGAACGGGGTGTGACCAGATAATGTAGTCTGGTATCCCAGTCTGTATGCGAAAGACAGATCATCTTTGATGAGTGTAAAATACTGCCTGTGTGTTATAAATAGTTTGGTAAAGGTCCAGTCATTGCCAAGGAAGCCGGGAGCGACATCTATACCTATCTCAGTCCAGATGCCCTTCATAGGGTTGGGCTTATTATCCCTGCTGTCGTAAACGATCCCTGCTTTAACCGTATTAACCCATCCACCGGCAGCTTCCGCAGGATTGATAATTCCAAGGTCCTGGTAATACTCATAAAGCCCGGGCTGATCGGCCACAAAAGGCAGTTTGTCACTTTTGCCCTTATTAAGTTTAGGAATATTAACCGAGTCATTTTCAAATTTTTCGAATGCAAAACCTGCACTCCATTGGATTTTGTTCCCTGACAGGTTTCCCTGGAAATCGTTCTTGAAACGGAACTGGTTTCTCTGGTAGCTATAAAACATAGCTGATTTGTACATATCGCTCGATTTGTCTATCCAGTCTTTATTATAGACTGATTCATAACCGTTAAATCCATAAAAGGAACTTGCCTGGTCGGGCAGGTAACTGAGGTCGCTTGTGAGGTAAACACCTGGTATAAGGTGGTTGGATTCATACATAAACCTGTATATACCGCTTCCTTTTGTATAATGCGATACCTCAGTATAGGTATGATCAAAGAAATCGGGATACCTGCTGCCATCGCCATAGTTAAAGAATTCAACAAGCGCTCCATACTGAAAACCAAGGTTGGAATCAAAAGAAATAGCCGGCAGGGCGCCTCCGAATTTCCATCCTGTTTTTACTTTCTTTGGTTGCTTAGATCCGGCATTTTCCTGGGCCAGCACAGGGATAACAAAACATGAGACAAGAAGTAAGCTTAAGATCCTTTTCATGTGTAGATAGTTTTTATTTTAAAGGTAGATTGGAAAACAGATATGAAAAACTTCATTATCATTCAGGATGTTTATTCATACCGGTTTCCCATGTCAGTGGTTTGGTTTACTGTGATAAAGATAAAGAAAATTGGAAATCTCAGACTCTTTTTTTATTATTTGCTACCTTAGAACCCTAATAATTCCGGAATGAAAAAAGGGATCCTCATTAAGAATATAAAATGCCTGGTACAGGCCGGCAATACCGCCATGGAAAAAGTATCCGGTGCTTCAATGGCTGACCTTGATGTCATAACAGATGCTTTTCTTTTAATGTACGACGGAGTAATAAGTGATTTTGGAAAAATGGGAAGTCTGGAGACAGATGATTACAGCATCGAAAAAGATTATGAAGTTATTGATGCAAGTGGCAGAATGGTATTTCCTGCATTCTGTGATTCACATACTCATCTGGTTTATGCCGGGAGCCGTGAGAAGGAGTTCACAGATAAGATAAGAGGATTGTCATATGCTGAAATAGCTGCCAGGGGTGGTGGTATTCTCAATTCTGCCAATCTTCTTCATAATACCTCCGAAGATGAGTTGTACAGACAATCATCTGAAAGGGTGAGGGAAATAATGTGTATGGGCACAGGTGCTGTGGAAATAAAAAGTGGCTACGGGCTTAACACGGAAGATGAGCTTAAGATGTTGCGGGTTATCAGGAGGATCAGGGAGACCTTTCCCCTGGAAGTCAGGGCTACTTTCCTGGGTGCTCATTCAGTCCCTTCCGCATACCGCGGAAAAAGGAATGATTACGTAGATCTTGTCATCAATGAAATGATACCTGTTGTGGCTTCTCAGGAGCTGGCAGATTATATAGATGTATTCTGCGATGATGGGTTTTTTACCCCGGATGATACAGAAAGGATACTTTTAGCCGGCATGAAATATGGATTGCGTGCGAAGCTGCATGCTAACGAGCTTGCATTTTCCGGTGGCATACAGGTTGGAGTACGATACAATGCCCTGTCAGTTGATCATCTTGAATGTACCGGTGAAGAGGAGATACACGTTCTTCGTGATTCTGCTACCATGCCAACATTACTTCCCGGATCGGCCTTCTTCCTCGGAATGCCAAATCCACCTGCAAGAAAAATGATCTCATCAGGCCTGCCACTGGCTCTTGCTTCTGATTACAATCCCGGATCATCGCCTTCCGGAAATATGAAGATGGTAATGTCGCTGGCCTGTGTGAAACTGAAAATGCTTCCTGAAGAGGTTATTAATGCCGTTACCATAAACTCTGCTTATGCAATGGGCATAGCCGATACACACGGATCAATAAGGAGAGGTAAGACGGCCAGTGTTTTTATTACCGGGCAAATCCCATCCTATGAATACCTGCCCTATGCCTTTGGGAGTGATCTTATCGACTGTGTCATTATCAGGGGGGAAATAGTTAAAAGGAATTTCAGCCATTAATTACAAAAATTTTTAATAATTCAGGAAAAAACTGCTTGCCATGGAGAGAAAAATTATTGAATGTGTTCCGAATTTCAGCGAAGGAAGAGACATGTCTGTAATAAAGCAAATAACAGATGTTATCGAGTCTGTTGATGGAGTTAAACTACTGGATGTGGATCCGGGTGAAGATACCAACAGAACAGTGGTAACATTTGTGGGTGATCCGGATGCTGTATCGGAAGCTGCTTTCAGGGCTGTCAGAAAGGCTTCAGAACTTATTGATATGTCCAGGCATCATGGTAAACATCCCCGTATGGGGGCAACTGATGTATGTCCTTTCGTGCCTGTGGCCGGGGTAACAATGGAGGAGACAGTGGAGTGTGCAAGGAAAGTAGCAGAGCGGATTGGTAATGAGTTGAATATACCTGTTTATTGTTATGAGAACGCTGCTTACCGGCCTGAGAGGAAAAACCTGGCATATTGTCGCTCGGGTGAATATGAAGGCCTGAAGGACAGGTTTGCCGATAAGAAATGGACGCCCGATTTCGGTCCCGCTCAATTCAATGAACGATCCGGTGCCACAGCTGTAGGCGCAAGGGATTTTCTTGTCGCTTTTAATGTAAATCTTAATACCACATCTACAAGAAGGGCCAATGCCATAGCTTTCGATGTCAGGGAGAAAGGAAGAAATATTGTAAATGATAAGGGAGAGAAGATAAACAAACCTGGTACTCTCAGGAGTGTTAAGGCTATAGGATGGTATATAAAGGAATATGGGATTGCGCAGATATCGATGAATCTGACCAACATATCAGTCACACCTGTGCATGTCGCCTTTGATGAAGTATGTAAGAAGGCAGATGCAAGAGGAGTGAGGGTTACAGGATCGGAGCTGGTGGGTCTTATACCCTTGAAATCATTGCTTGATGCTGGAAAATATTTCCTGCTTAAGCAGCAGCGGTCTCTTGGTGTACCAGATGATGAACTTATAAAAATAGCCGTAAAATCAATGGGATTGAGTGATATAAATGAGTTCAATCCAGACGAAAAGATAATTGAATATGTAATGGCTGAAAGCGAGAAGGCAGCTCTCGTTGACTTGACCCTTAGTAAGTTTATGGATGAAACAGCCTCAGAGTCACCGGCTCCCGGCGGTGGATCTGTGTCAGCATATACCGGGGCCCTCGGTGTTGCACTTGGTACAATGGTTGCAAATCTCTCCAGCCATAAAAGGGGATGGGATGAACGATGGAAAGAGTTCTCAGACTACGCTGAAATGGGTAAGTCCATCCAGAACTCCCTGCTCAGACTTGTCGATGAGGATACTGATTCTTTTAACAAAATAATGTCTGCCTTTTCACTTCCCAGGAATAATGAAGAGGAAAAACAGGTAAGAAAAACTGCTATCCAGGATGCTACAAAAAATGCCACAATGGTTCCTTTCAGGGTTATGGAAACAGCATTTACCGCTTTTAAACTGCTTAAGGCAATGGTGACTGAAGGAAATCCCAATTCAGTAACAGATGCCGGTGTGGGTACCCTGGCAGTCCGTACATGTATAAGGGGTGCATATCTGAATGTAAGGATAAATGCCAGCGGGCTTGAAGACAGGTCATTTGCAGACTCAATTATCGCTTCTGGTCTTGAAATAGCAGAAAAAGCTGAAAAGGAAGAAGCAGAAATTCTTGGTATAGTTGACAGGAAGATTGGCTGAGAAAGAAATCAGTCATTAATTATTCTTCTTATCATTCTGAGCCTGTGAGAATATCTTCCAGTATCAGTCCTGAAAATTCCCTGGTGATCTATAGCATCGATCCTGACACGTCCTGATGCATGTATAACCAGGCCATCTGAAAAGATCATGCCTACATGTGATATTTTCCCCCTTTCATTATCAAAAAAGACAAGATCGCCGGGTTTTGTTTCATGAATGAAATCAATCATGTTGCCGGTCTCTGCCTGGTCGCCGCTGTCACGTGGTATTGCTGTGCCATGTATCTTGTATACAAGTTGCACCAGGCCTGAACAATCTATTCCTGATGGAATTCGTCCGCCCCATATATAAGGGCTGTTAATAAACCTGACTGCAGTATCTGATAATGTCTCATTTACTTTAATGCATTTCTCATTAAAGTCTTCGCCTGCTTTGTACCTTCTGTCACCCAGGTTAAATGACCGGGATACAAAATCAGGATCGTAAATCTCGCAACCGGCTTCCAGAACCATCTTCGTTTTGTCTTCCCTGAAGCATGTTACAGGACGGTTGATTACATATCCCGTCTTATTATTAATATCGGGCCTGTGCTGAAGATGATCTGTGTCGAGCCATCCGCTGTAATTATCATAGAGTGTCGTTACTTTAATCCAGCTTCCTGCCTTATCGGCAATTATATATTTTTCTCCGAAGAGGACCTGGCTCAGCATCTCCGACTTATGTGTTGGTCCGGAGCGCAGCGGTACAAAGACATTATCGCATATGTATTTTTCCATCAATGAATATTTTGTTTCAAAATTAGCAAATTAACCCGTAATAATTTCTATTATATTGGTCCTTGTGCCCGGTCTCACAACATCTGTTTTTGCATGAACAAAAATTAACAGTGTACGTTCAATGAATAATCTGGCAGGAACCTGGCTTTGAGTTGCAGTCAGATGATAATCTAATTCATTATCAGTAAATAATTTATTATTGGAATTTTAACTTATTTTTGTTTAACTTTTAAAGTGTTTAATTTTGAAGGTATAATGTCTGACGTAAAAATCATACAGGACACAACACGGAAACCAATTATCAATATTGTATTGTTTATTTCAAGCATTATTGTTATCGTGGCTTTCTGGCCGGGTCGGGAAGGTGAAAATATATTCACCATACTTGGCACATTGATAATGGTTACCTCGTGTTACCTCGTTTTATACCTTTTCCTTTCGCATTTTCGTCCGGAGATACTTCAGGTAAACAGGAAAACATTTTTTATTATATTCATTATTCTTGCCTTTGTAGGAATGACCAGGTTAGTTATTGATCTTGACAACGACAATATACTTTACCTGATTCCATTCGCTCTTATTCCCATTGTAATAAGAACGTTTTATGATGCGAGACTTGCCCTGTTCATCCTTCTTGTGACTATTATGCTTGCAGGTCTTATTGTACCTGACCAGTTTCCTTTTGTAT
>JBJKPQ010000138.1:0-10043 GCA_046706305.1 Bacteroidales bacterium | reverse complement strand
GGTCCAGGACAATAGCGGCCTCTTCAACTACATATACCTGGTTTTTTATGTCATCGCGAAGATCTGTAAGAGTCACGGCAGTATCAAGGATCTTCATTTTT
Organism: Bacteroidales bacterium; assembly: GCA_046706305.1. Lineage (GTDB taxonomy): Bacteria > Bacteroidota > Bacteroidia > Bacteroidales > VadinHA17 > LD21. The sequence goes on along the minus strand of JBJKPQ010000138.1, from coordinate 9,942 downwards.
AAATCATTCTGTACTGTTTTAAGCTTATCTTGTTCATCTTTAAGTGTATTGGAATACGACGACCGGTCAAGCTGTGCTATATAATCACCCTCCTTTACCATTGTCCCCTCAGGTACTATGTCCTGAATTTTAAGATCCATGGCATGCATTCCATGGCCATGTCCGCCTCCCATTGACCCTGATGCAATTTCAGGCCCTTTAATATCAAGAGATCTTTCGGCCACCAGCTCTCCGGCAGCAGAAACAGTGATATCAAAAGTGCCTTCTTTTGCTACCGCGAATTTATTTGCTTCTTTGCTTTTTGATGATATTCTGTTGAATATGATCAAGCCTGCAATCGCAACTACGATGCCGGCCAGAATTAAATACCTTTTCATTTTTTATGATCTTTTTTGCTCTGCCCTAGTGATTTAACCACATTACTATTACCGGGATGAATGTATTAAAAAATACTTTGTCTTTTTAATTCTCCTGCAAAGATTTAACAAGAATTAACATCATTTTCTTATTTTTGTTTCTGCTACAATTTTAACCTAATATTCATTTTTTCCAACAGACTTATGAAAGAACTTGTTCGTTGCCGTCCCTGCGGATTTGTTATGGAAGCTGATAAACTTGGTGACGTATGTCCTGCCTGCGGTATGCCAAGAAAGGTGTTTGAACCTTACAGGGAAAGAGTATCCCCTAACAGGCTGATGCTATTGAATTTTGACCTTCATCCGATAGCTATTCATCTGTCTCAGGCTCTTGTAATTGCTATCCCGGTATTAACATTGTTATTGAACCTTTTCCCTGGTTTCGAGCCGGCGATTCTGAAAAGTGTTTTGATATTTTCAGTCTTCATGTTCCCTTTTACCCTTGTTCTTGCAATAATCACAGGTATAGTCGACGGTTTAACAAGGTTTAAGACCCTGGCCACTCCTTTGTTGAGAGTTAAGATAATATTTAGTATTATAATCCTTTCTTTGTCAGTTATTTTGTTCTTTGTTGCACGAGATGAAAATTATAATTACCTTACTATTGTTGTTAGTCTTTTATCGCTGGCTGCTGGTATAAGACTTGGTCTCTGGGGGAAAAAACTTATTAATGTTATCCTTCCGGGTACCTATCCACAGAAGAAAGGGAATAAGAAACCAAAAGCTGGACCGGACGCAGCTGAACCAGCACAGGCCTGAAATAATATCAGGTTCTTAAATGTTATATTGCGGACTGTCACCGACAGTCTTTTAATACTTTGTTTATTTTAGTGAACTGGTATAATTGCAGATCTTTTATATTTTGAAAGGAAGGCTTTTTGCTATAGGCGATATACATGGATGTGTCAGCAAATTAAAACTGCTGGTGCAGTCGTTTGCTGATCTGGATCGAAAGGATAAAATTATATTTCTGGGAGATTATATAGACAGGGGAGAAAGCAGCAGGGAGGTGATAGATTATATAATTGATTTGCGAAATACCGGACTCGACATTATCACTCTCAGGGGGAACCATGAGGAAATGCTTCTTGGGGCTTATGAAAACAAAAGAAATATTATTACATGGTTACTTAACGGAGGCTCCTTTACTCTCGAAAGTTTCGGAATAATTAATGTTAGTGAACTTCCAGCCCGGTACCTGGATTTTTTTTACGGGTTGAAATATTTCTATGTTTTTGAAAATTTCATTTTTGTTCATGCCGGTTTTAATGATGAAATATCAGATCCGTTTGAAGATAAGTTTGATATGGTATGGGCACGACGTGAAAGCTATAAAAATCCGGTTCTGAAAAAGTACACGATTATACACGGGCATACCCCTGTGCCACTTGATGTTTGCAGGAAGATGATAAAGGAGCGTGAACAGGTGATTAATATTGATACGGGATGCATATATGGCGACACTCATGGACTGGGTCATCTGTCTGCTGTGGAATTGAAATCAATGATCCATTACTCAGTATAATAGAATGATTAACCTGGTTTTTCATATAATACCGGCAAGCCATTGTTAATGATATACCTGGAATTTGATAATTCAGGTAATTAATAGTCGTCTTTTTTTTCTTAAGTATTGTTTTTTTATATCTTTCATTACCAGTTATAATTAATAATCATCTTAAACCCTGATGTCCATGAAATATTTAGTTTTTGTCCTTTTGATTCTTATGACTTTTTCGTGTAAACAGTATGATCAGAAGGTTGAGTCAGCAGTAGATACCTTATCAGTTGGATGGAAGATGCAGCCACAGGATAAGCTTAACGGAATTGATGAGGCTACTATATCAGAAAACAGTTTTGACGCATCATCTTGGTATGATGCTGAGGTACCCGGAACAGTGCTGGGGAGCCTGGTCAAGGACAGTGTTGTAAAAGATCCGTATTTTGGTATTAATATGCAGAAGGTAGATCCTGAACAATTCAAACAACCGTGGTGGTACAGGTCATCTTTTACTCTTTCACCTGATGATATAAAAAAGAAAATATCCTTACGGTTCAGCGGTATTAATTACAGGGCGGATTTGTGGATAAACGGGAAAAAAGTTGCTGGTAAAGATCAGTTTGCCGGCACATACAGGATGTTTACATTCAATATAAATGAACATGCAGTACCCGGTATTAATACCATTGCTTTAAAACTATGGCAGCATGCAAATGGCGAATATTCAATCGGGTTTGTCGACTGGAATCCTCTGCCCCGTGACAGGAGCATGGGTATTTTCAGGGATGTTTTCCTGGAGATAAATGAGGGACTTAAGATAAGGAGCCCATTTGTTTATTCCAAAGTAAATACTGAGAATGGAAACAATGCTGATCTGTTTATTCAGGCAGAGCTTTTTAACAGTACAGACAAACCGATAAAGGGAATACTGCAGGTTGATTATCAGCTTGGAGTAGTTAGAAAATCCGTTACAGTAATGCCCGGCGATACTTTGTCATGCCATTTTTCGCCTTCGGAGTTCCCACAGCTTTCGGTTAAAGATGTAAACCTCTGGTGGCCCAACGGTATGGGGCGCCCCGATCTTTATAAGATGACGGCTGAGTTTATTTCCGGGACAAAGATCATTGACAGGGTGGAGAAGAAATATGGCATCAGGGAAATATCAAGTTACCTTGATAAAAGAAAAAACCGCGCTTTTAAAATTAATGGTAAATTTATTCTTCTGAAAGGTGGTGGATGGACAGATGACCTGCTGTTACAAGACACCAGGGAATCAGTTGAAGATCAACTCAGGTATGTTCGCCATATGAACCTGAACAGTATAAGATGTGAGGGATTCTGGGGTAAAGATGAAACGCTCTATGACCTGTGCGATGAATATGGAATAATGGTGATGGTGGGTTGGAATTGCCACTGGGAATGGGAAGAATACCTTCTTAAGCCTGTGGATGAAAAATACGGAGGGCCGGTTTCCAAAGAAGATATAGATCTCATTTCATCATATTGGTTCGACCAAATGATGTGGCTTCGTAATCATCCTTCAATTTATATATGGATGCTTGGAAGCGATAAATTGCCTGCTCCGGAACTTGAGAAGAGATACCTGGCAATGTTTAAGGAATATGATCCGTCGAGACCATGGTCAACATCTGCAGGTGGTGTTGGTACAGAAAGTGAGAATATTATAGCTGATGTCCCTCTTGTCAGCAGCCTTAGCGGTCCGACCGGTATGAAGATGCTGGGTCCCTATGCTTTTACACCTCCCGTTTACTGGTATACTGATACAACTCATGGAGGCGCTTACGGATTTAATACCGAAACATGTCCGGGAGAAGAGATACCTCCTCTGACTTCCCTTGAAAGGATGCTTCCTGCAAAAAGCCTGTGGCCTGTTGATAAGAAATACTGGGAATATCACACAGGGAGAAATGAATTCACCACTCTCGACAGGTTTACAAACGGGCTGGAAGCGCGTTACGGCAGATCACACAACATTGCAGAATTTGCTTTTAAATCGCAGGTAAGCAATTATGAACTTATGCGTCCTATGTTTGAGGCTTTCATAGCCAATAAACCTGTAAGCACCGGCCTGGTTCAATGGAAACTTAATTCGGCATGGCCTGAACTTATATGGCAACTTTACGACACATACCTGCAGCCAAATGGGGCTTTTTATGGTGTCAGGGAAGCATGTACACCATTACATGCAATTTACAGGTATGGGTTTAATGATATTTATCTTGCAAATGAAGACCTTATGAATGCTGATAGTCTGACAGTGAAAGTAAGAATCTTCGATATTAATTCTAAAGAAATATTTAATGATCAGTGGAAAGGAGACATAACAGCCAATACATCAAAATTCATATATAAACTTCCCGATCTTAAAAATATTACATCAGTTTGGTTCCTCGATCTCCGGATACTTGACAGGGAGGGAAAAGAAGTTGATAATAATGTCTACTGGCTCTCCCTGAAAAAGGACATACTCGACTATGAAGCAGGGAAGAAGCTGCCGTGGGAATATTATACACCTGCAAAACAATATGCTGATTTTACTTCTCTTAACAGGCTGCCGGATGTCAATCTTAACTATGATTATACCTTCCGGAAAGACGATAAGGATGGCATAGTATCGGTTACACTAAAGAATCCGGGAGATGCAATAGCTTTCTTTATCTACCTTGATCTTCGTGATCCATCAACCGACAGGCCAATTCTTCCTGTATTCTGGAGTAATAATTATGTAACTCTTTTTCCGGGAGAGGAACGCACGTTTAATGCAAAATACATCCTTCGCGACTATAGTGGTGATAAACCGTTGTTAAGGGTAAAAGCATGGAATGTTAAGCCTGTGGCTGTAAAATAGTAATCGGGTATTTAAAAGAATGGCTCATTTTCCTCGTGTTAGAATATTTTAGTTATTTTCATCCGGAAATTTTGAAACCGGATAAATCATTATTGTTTTAAGAGAACGGATTATGCTAGAAAAAAGAATCTTACCATTACTATTTGCTCTGGTTTTAATGGCCGGATGCAATTCAAAAGACAGTCAGTTAAACAAAGCCATTGACAGCATAGGAGCTGGAGATATGAAAAACTATATTTCCGTACTGGCCTCCGATGAATTCCTTGGAAGGGCACCTGCAACATTGGGAGAGGAACGCACAATAAAATATCTTGCCGATCAGTTCAGGCAGGCAGGTCTTCAGCCTGCAGACAGCGGAAGTTACTTTCAGAAAGTATCCCTTGTAAGGATAACCGCCGATCCTGATATGAAACTTAAGATTTCGGGTGGGAGGAAAGCTATTGACCTTAAATATTCTGACGATTTCATTGGGAATACTCCTCAGGTTAGAAAAAATATAAATATTAGTAACTCCGATATAGTGTTTGTAGGATATGGTATTAACAGTCCTGAAAACAACTGGAATGATTATAGTGGACAGGATGTTAAAGGCAAGACTGTTATTATGCTTGTTAATGATCCGGGTTATGCCACATCCGACTCTTCTTTATTCGATGGAAAAGCAATGACCTATTATGGACGGTGGACATATAAATATGAGGAAGCAGCCCGACAGGGAGCAACTGCCGCAATTATAATACATGAGACAGGAGCCGCTGCTTATCCTTGGGAAGTTGTACAAAACAGCTTCTCAGGGGCAAAATTCTACCTGGTTGGCGACCCGCTTTCGGCTTCGAACCTTGAAATGCAAAGCTGGGTAACAACTGATGCTGCAAAAAGAATTTTTGAAGCGGCGGGACTGGATTATGAAAAAACTATAGCATCAGCTGCTAATCCGGGCTTCAGGCCAATTGACCTCAAACTGAAAGCATCTGTAAGCTTCAGAAATGATATTGCTTATACGGAATCCAATAATGTTGCCGGGGTTCTGCCCGGAAGCGACCATGCCGATGAGTATGTAATCTATTCTGCACATTGGGACCATTTCGGTGTTAATCCTTCTTTCAGCGGCGATTCAATACTAAACGGGGCAGTGGATAATGCCACTGGAACAGCTGCTCTGATTGAAGTAGCTAAAGCATTCTCCACGTTACCGGTTAAACAGGACCGCTCCATTCTGTTCCTGGGAGTAACATGCGAAGAACAGGGACTGCTGGGAAGCCAGTACTATGCTGAACATCCGCTTTTCCCCCTTAATAAAACTGTTGCAGAGATTAACATGGATGGACTAAATATCCTTGGAAAAACAAAAGACATGACAATAACCGGATTAGGAAATTCATCACTCGACGATTATGCTGTTAAAGTTCTTAAGAAATACGGACGTTATGCCACTCCCGATCCTACACCTGAGAAGGGTGGTTATTTCCGTTCCGATCATTTCAGCTTTGCAAAGGTAGGAGTGCCTTCACTTGCTCTGTCGAAAGGGGTTGATGATGTTGAACATGGTAAGAAATGGGGGCTCGAACAATCTGAGAAATGGACGATGACTCATTACCATAAACCCTCTGATAACTATGAGCCTGATAAATGGAATTTTGATGGAATGATAGATGATATAAGGGTCTATTTTGAGATTGGTTACGATCTGAGCACAACACGTGATTTCCCTCACTGGAGCGCCGGATCACCATTCGGGGTGCTGAGAGATAAAATGATGACCGGAAATTGACAACCTGCTTCCAGGGAGTCATTTAAATTTAATATTATATAATTACATCATTCATTATTTTGATTGCTTTTGCGAGACCATTTCTATTCGTTTCCTGATCTGTTCCATTTTATTGATTCTTTCGAGAGAATATGTCTTTTGCTCAGAATCAATGTATTCAAACAGAATGATAGATTTTCTGGAGTATTCAAGACATAGCTGGTTGTCTCCTCTTGCCAGGTTTAATTCTGCTTCTGCATTTAACAGTTCAGCAAGTATTTCCAGGTGGTTATTGGTATAATTATGGTCCTTTAGCAGGTCGTTTGTAAAGTTTTCCTCCTTTAGGTTTCTAAAAAAGGCTGCATCTTCTTTTAAAACATTATAATACAGGTTGGCCAGACCTTCCTTTGCCTCACCGAATTTTCCTTTTCTGATCAGACCCATGATGGCTGCAATTAATTCACCCATCATTTCTATCATCCTTAGTATATAATCTCTTTGGTACATTTTCGATGCATACAACCGCTGTTGATCATCCGGTTGCATGCACTAAGTTATCAGATTGTCCACAATAAACCAAAGTAGGAACTGAAATTCTTCCCGCCGGTTAAATTTCGTCCCAGAGAAAAGATTATGTGAAACTTATCTGAAGTATTGACAGATCCACCAAGGTTAAATCCGGTACTTGTACTGCCGTCACTGGTATCAGGTGATTGAAGGAATAACTCACCACCAAGAGTCAGATGATCCGAAAAATCATACTGGGCTTCCCATCCGGCAAATATCCAGTTTTTGTTTCCGGACCCGGGGTTTATCCAATATCCGGCACCACCATAAGTCGTGAACCTGTCCCAGCCTTTTTGAAGCCACAAGGGTATGTATACTTTTGTTTTTCCATCGCTGAATTCACTGTTTCTGAATGTAGGTACTTCAATTATCGGGAATATGCCGGCCTGTGGCCTGTTGCCGGTTTCCTTAAGAAAACGGAATTTAAATCCGAACTCCGTATCTGCATACCCAAAGCTGGGTCTGCTGTGCATTGCAGACATATAGTTTAATGGAAGAAGCAGGTGTATCTGTACATTCCGAACGACACCATAATTAAACTCCAGGTGGGGTAAGGTTCCTGACCATACACCAGCCCTGTATGTGTTTATTGAAGAGATGTAATATTCCCAGTGTTTATACAATACCGGGACAGGATCATCTGTATCAAAAGGAGGACCTGCTATACATGGTTTACTTGCAGCCATGGAAACCATCAGCAAAAAAGTAAGTATTTTAAAACAGCGCATAATTGATCCCTTTATTTCGGAAAGTGTATTAAGTACCATGCAGTAAGCAGTCTTCATATAAAACATATGGATAGAAATAGTGTTCAGGTTTGTAATTTCTGACTTCTGCTTCTATTTATTAATATATCTTAACTACATTGTACTTATTAACAGGCTTTTATCCTGAAAAATTCTTATTTTAAACCATGGTATTAATATCCTGATTTATAAAAGTACTATTTGGCTCAGCAGTCATTGATTCGCATTACCCGGAAAATTTTGGTATATTTGTACTATATTCAGTAAGATATTAGGCTATTTTGGGTGCTTTCTCGAAAATCACAGGTGATTTTATCCGCACATTATCAGTCTGAACAGTTGTAAATCCTCGCCCTGGCCAGGTGAATATAAATTTATTTAATATTAGTAGATGGGAAGATCACAAGAGTCATTTAGTAAAAAGGAAATCAAAAAGAAAAAGGAAAAAAAACGCAAAGAGAAAGAAAAAAAGCGTTTGTTAAGAAAGGAATCGGGGAAAAGCAGTTTTGATGATATGATCGCATATGTCGATGAATTCGGTATGATAACCGATACACCGCCGGATCCGGATAAAAAGACTGAAGTGGATGTTGAGAGCATTGAACTGGGGGCTGCAAAATCTGATTCATCAGAAGGCGAAGACACTCTTAGGAGAGGTAAAGTGACTTTTTATAATACATCCAAAGGTTACGGATTTATCAGGGACCTTGAGACATCAGAAAAGGTTTTTGTACATCATAATAGTCTCGTTGATGAAGTTTCGGAAGAAGATCTTGTTACGTTTGAAATAGGTAAGGGACCAAAAGGACCCATGGCTATCAATGTACGACTTTCTTCAGAATAGTTGATTCATTATCTTGTTACCGCATTTCTGAAGCGGTTTAATTATCATATATTCAAGAAACTAGCTAAGTATATTACAGTTTTGTCTTGTTAACTGTTTCATTACCGTAAACAATTTAATTTTACAGTTGTTAGCAGTAAATGAATGAATTATGTACAGTTGATAATATGACTAAAGCTTTTCTGTAAACGTTTTCTGAAAACTATTACGGGTTTGCCTGTCATTTTAAGTACATGAATATAAACTAAAAACAATTGCTTAGTTATGTCTTCCGGAGTTAAAAAGATAGTTTTTCTTACCCTGATGATTCTTTTTGCTTTAAGGGTTTTAGCGCCTGTTAACAGGGCACTTGTAATTGCTGAAGGTACTCCAGTGCGACCTTTTAATAAGCTGATTCATGCTATCGGAAAGGTGGAGACAAAACAAGATACTATGGCATATAACCCAGAGGAGCAGGCTGTTGGATATTTTCAGATCAGACCAGTCAGGTTGAATGATTATAACAGCAGGACGGGTAATCATTATAGTATGAAAGACCTGTATAATTACAAGGTATCAGAGAAGATATTTTTGTTTTATGCGTCCGAAATTGGTCCTTACAACTTTGAAAAGATTGCAAAAAGATGGAATGGTTCAGGTGACAGAACCGCCCTTTACTGGAAAAATGTAAAAAAAATCCTCAACCAGTCCCGATCATTAAAAGAGTAAGAACAGAGGAAAAGGTTGTTCAATACTACTGTGTTAAGGAATATTTTGTTTTTTTGTAGCGATAATCCTATACTACCTGACAGATGAAAAAAACAAAGGCTTTCCTTGCAACCTGTTTAATATATTTTATCACCTTTTTCCATGTCGCGGCTGAGCCCGTTACCTCGGATTCCATCCCCAAAAGCTCTGATTTGTATGGCGATATACCTTTTATCGGCGCCCAGGTTTTTATTGAACCCGGCCAGACAGCTGAAAAGACAGATACATGGTTCCGTCTCCTTAAAGAAAATGATTTTTCCTTTTGCAGAATAAGGATGTTCGAATCATATATGAGAAAGCCGGACGGATCATGGGACTTTTCTCTTTTTGATAATGCATTTGCATCTGCATCGAAATATGGGATAAAAGTATTTGCTACAGTTTTTCCATACACTGACAGGACTGATATTGGCGGATTTAAATTTCCGGACGATAGTTCGCGTTTAAAATCAGTTGCCTCATTTATTAAAGTCCTGGTAACTCATTTTTCAACGTTTAACAG
>JBJKPQ010000137.1:0-22190 GCA_046706305.1 Bacteroidales bacterium | reverse complement strand
CAACGGGCAAAAGATGAGATTTCTGATCTTATTTTCTGACAAGAATCATATTACATACTTTTATTATTGATTACCTTTACGTGTTAAATTAAAAACAATGCGTTGATGAGGTTTTCTCCTGAAAAATTAAGCATACCTGATAAAAGGATGCAACCATTTATAGATCCTCAGGAAATATGGGGTTTTATTAATAATACCAAACCAGACAAACAGCGTGTGCGGGATGTTATTGCAAAATCACTCGATAAGCACAGGCTTTCAATGGAAGAAACAGCTGTGCTGGTTAATGCCGTCGGAACAGACCTCGTAGAAGAAATAAAAGAAGGGGCCAGGGAACTTAAAAAAAGGGTTTATGGTAACAGAATAGTACTTTTTGCCCCCCTTTATGTGGGCAACAGATGTGTCAATAACTGTAAGTACTGTGGTTTCAGGGTCTCCAATGCCGATGCTATAAGAAAAACTCTTTCAGATGATGAGATCATTATGGAAGTCGAGGCCCTTGAGGATAACGGGCAGAAACGTCTTATACTTGTTTATGGTGAGCATCCCGATTATTCACCTGAATATATTGCACATACGGTAAAACTTGTATATGGAATCAAAAAAGGCAACGGTGAGATCCGAAGGGTTAATATCAATGCCGCACCCCTCGAAATTGAAGGATTCAGAACTGTTGGTGATGCGGGTATCGGTACTTACCAGGTTTTCCAGGAAACATATCATCCCGAAGCATATAAGTGGTATCATCTTGGAGGTAAAAAGAAGGATTTTGATTATAGGCTCACAGCCCTTGACAGGGCACAGGAAGCAGGAATAGATGATGTTGGTATAGGTGCTTTGTTCGGACTGTACGACTGGAGGTTTGAGGTCCTCGGACTCATTCGCCATACTAATCACCTCGAAGCATGCTATAATGTGGGTCCTCACACAATATCGTTTCCAAGAATAAAAGATGCCACTACCCTTAATATGGAAGATAACTTCCAGACCGGAGATGAGGATTTTAAAAAACTTGTTGCCATACTAAGGCTTGCGGTTCCATATACAGGGCTCATACTTACAGCAAGGGAAAATCCGGATGTAAGGAGGGAAGTGCTTCAGTATGGCGTTTCTCAGATAGACGGTGGGACAAAGCTTGAACTTGGTTCCTATTCAGGATCGCATAATGAAGAACAAAACCTTAACCGTGAACAGTTCAAGATAAATGATGCAAGGTCGCTCGCTGAGGTGATAGATGAGCTACTGACAAATGATTACCTGCCCTCATTCTGTACCTCTTGTTACAGGATGGGCCGAACAGGTGAACACTTCATGGAGTTTTCAGTTCCGGGGTTCATAAAACGTTTCTGTACTCCAAATGCTATACTGACTCTTTCGGAGTATATCTGTGATTATGCCAAAGGTGATACTGTGGATAAAGGCTGGAATGTGATAGAAAAAAATCTTCAAAAGCTGGATCCGTCAGTAATATCAAGTACCAGGGATAAGATAGAAAGAATTAAGAAAGGGGAGAGGGATCTTTATTTTTAATTTTTTAGCTTACACTAACTGTTAACCAAAACAATCAGCATGATTAAAGTTCTTGGAATAAAAATCACTGACAGGATAAAAGAAGCCGGGCTTACACAAAATATTCTTTCCAGGCATGCATCAGTAATTACCACCAGGCTGGGTTTTCACGAGGTGACTGAAGAAGTTTGCAGCCGCGAAGCTTTTATAGTCTTACATATAAGCTGCGATCCTTCTCTCTCGGAAAAACTAACGGATGATCTTAATTCACTTGAAGGCATTGAGTTAAGAGAAATGGTCTTTACGGAAGACAGGGAAGCAGATATTAATATTAATTCCCGACTTAAAACTGAGATTATAGGTGTGCTGGTAGAGAAAAATAAGGAAGTGATAGTGAAAGTCCAGAAACTGCTGACCTCATTCGGATGTAACATAAGAACACGGCTTGGCGTCAATGAAATCTTTTTTGGTGAACCCGCCGGACTGATTATCCTGGAGATGAAAGGTGATAATGATCAGCGCCTGCTTCTCATTAATAAACTAAGAGAACTTCCAATGGTACATGTACGAAGTATGGCCTTCGCTTAGTGACTTAAGTTGTCGCAGAACGCTGCATCCCTTCAATACCTGTTTCCTCCGGTTATCTGTCCGAAGAATACGGCATTCATAAAAAGCTTATTGGTTCCGTACCAGACAGCCCTGAAATTGGCATCGTCATAAAAAGAAATGATACCTCTGCCGTGAACACTAACAAATGAAGAACCTTTGATCCTGTTTACATTATCCTTTGTGCAGTACCCGCTCAGTAGCGGATCGGCAGTATATGTAACCGGGTTATTATAGATGTCCTTATCATTCCTTGCAGCACTGTTCGTGGATTTAAAGACCGGAAGCACATCCCTGGTATAACCGTAGCATATTGGATGTGTAAGGTCCAGCTTCGTTTGAAATATAGTTCCCGGAATGAGTCCTGCCTGCCGGTCTTCACCCTTCTCTGCATATACGCCTTTTTTCTTTTTTTGAGGTGCATTAGGTATAAATTCGATATCAGCAAATTTATTTGCGGCAAGCCACCTGTTTCCCGATTCATAACCAATAATTGTTCCGCCATCCCTGTTCCAGCTTTTTATCTTTTCAATACCGGATGAGCTTAAATCGGGAGAGCCTGCTACAATAATGACGTTGTATTTGTTAATGTTAATCCTGTCAACCTGTGATGATTTAATTAATGTAACGGGTATTTTGAACCGTGTGTCGAACATATGCCATATCTCCCCGGCATCGCTGCTTCTGATTCCGTCGCCGACAAACATAAGAACTGATGGCTTCTCAAGTATTTCAAAACTGTTACTCCCAAGATCAATTCCTTCCGGTGTCAGCCCGGTATTTACCCCGTATATTGTAATTCCGCAGTCTGTTGCCACCAATTGCATGAGCTGATGCAGCTTAGTACGGTTCATAACCTGGCCCCATGCGGGGATAAGAATAGTACCATACGAAAACTCCCTGTCGGCATTACTGTCGTGAAAAGCAAACTTTTTCGTGGCAACACGGGCTGTTATACCGGCATCCTGTAGCTCATACAGGGCTCTGGGCGCAAGATATTCATTCCACTCAAAAAGGTAAGCATAGGGTTCATTGCTCCCTGTCAGCCAGCCCTTGCCGGCCGGAGGTGTTATTATCTCTTCCCCTGCCAGTCCTTCCATTTCCCTGCTGCTTTTTATAGCATTGCAGCTAATATTAAAAGCCATAGGCATGGTCCATGCTGATATATCATAAAAAATACTGTCGGTAAAATGATGTACGGGTTCAAACAGGCTCCTGATAAACCTGTATTCCGGTTGTAGCAGCGGTACAATATAACTCTTTCCCTGTTCATAGGTAATGCCGTCAATAGTTATGTTACGTGCTGTTTCAAATATTTTGATATGATGGCCCTTAAGGTTTTTGATGAATGCCCCTACTCTCTGATCGTCCTCCGGTTCGCTGAATATATATGCTTTAACAGGATACCTGCCTGCTTCAGCAAGAGCATCGGTGTAAAAGTCGCGAAGGCTTTTCAGCAGTACAGTACGCATGTTCAGGCCGGCTTCAAGTGTTGAAAGAGCAACAAGGAACTGATTCCTTATTGCAAAGGGGAATGATAAAATACCTCCGGGTGTTTTTCTGAGGTGACCCTTTACACCTGCCTGCTCAAACAGGATCCCTACAGAACCGTGTATATCGGGATAAGAGGACCCCTTTCCCACATAGTAATCATCATAACCTTCTTCTGAGAAATAAAGACTGCCTATTGAGTCGAGATATGCCTCATGGTACCTGGCTATTTCGGCTGTGAGAACCTGGTTTTCTCCAGGTGTTAGTGGATTATTCCTCGACTGTACCCCGGGCTGGAAAAAGAATGTTGAGTTGGCACCCATCTCGTGATGATCAGTCACTATATCAGGCCTCCACCTGTAATAAGCCTCCATTCGTCCTGTCGACTCAGGGTGCTGGAGCATGATATAATCGCGGTTAAGGTCGAACCAGTAGTGGTTTGTACGACCTCCCGGCCATGGTTCGCTGAATTCCCATGAATCGGGATCAGGATTACCGGTCAGGCTTCTTGTGGAATTAACCCATGTTGAAAACCTCTGCATGCCGTCGGGATTAAGTGTCGGATCGATAAGAATTATCATATGATCCAGCAACTCATCGATCTTTTTTCCTTCACCGGCAACAAGATAATAAGCAGTAATCAACGATGAATTTGGACCGCTCGCCTCGTTACCATGTATTCCGTAACCCAGTTTGACGAAGATGGGCATCTGGTCAATATCATAACTGCCGGCCTTTGAAGGATCGCATATCATGAGATGTTTTTCCCTGAGCTCTTCAATATTTCTGATATTGCCCGGGGAGCTGATTATAAGTTGTCCAAGAGTTCTGTCCTCATAACTTTTCCCGTATTCTTCCCAAATTGCCCTGTCAGAAACCTTGGCAAGCTCAACCATGTAATCAATCAACCTGTCGGGAGTTATATGCCATTTGCCTGTTTCATAACCTGTAAACTGTTCGGGTGTGGGTATCTTTTTGTTATACGATATATCTTTTGGCAGAAAATACCCAGGGTCCGATGCCGCGTTAAGGATGCATACTGATGTCAACAAAAGGATCAGAAAGGATGTGATTTTTTTCATGTTTCTCAGACTGGTTAGATATGATCAGCCAATATAGAAAAAAATCGGTTTCAGGGAAGTCCTTCCGGGTTGTTATAAAACATTTTATATCTGGTCCATTCCCGTTAGGAGAATTTTTTCTGCCAGCTGCTCACTACTCACAATTCACTACAAACTATTCACTTCATCGAGGCCTTTTCTCTTCTTTTCCTGTAATGGACTGTATCTCCCCACTCGCCATAAACGACTTCGGATCCGGCAAGACTTACCCTTGCTTCGAGACAACTGATACAGTCATCGGCAGATTCATCAGTACAGGGTTTATTATTGTAAAGTTTATAGCTGTCGCGATACATTCCGGGAGTTATATTAGGCATAATAATATTTGCCCCCGTGTTTATTGCCTTTTCCCTGCCTACAGGGTCAATAGCCTGCAGGGCTGTTGCTGCAACCATGTTGATGTCTTTCATCATAATCCTTAGTACTGCTATCATTTTGAGAGTCAGATCGAATCTGGTTCCGGGAGGCAGCAGTTTTTCAGATACACCGGCCAGTGGTGTATCCGCGTGTTCAATGTAAGGCCCCATACCACACATGTCGATATCGAACTCTTTCATAAACAGCAGATCACCCGCCAGGTCATCCATGGTCTGGTAAGGCAATCCTATCATAACTCCTGTGCCTGTCTGATATCCGGTGTCCTGCAGGCTTTTAAGGCAATCGAGTCTTCGTCTGAAATCATGTTGCTTATTATCAGGATGTATCTTACTGTAGAGGTCGGGATTGGTAGCTTCAATTCTTAGCAGGTACCTGTGTGCCCCTGCATCGAACCACCTCTTATAGACCGATGGTTCCTGTTCTCCAACGGAAAGTGTTATTCCAAGTTCACCACCAGACAGGTCTTTTATCCTGTAAAGCAGGTTCTCTATACGTTTTGTGAATGAACTGCTTTCAATTTCTCCCGACTGGAGGGCTATGGAGCCGTATCTGTTCCTGTAAGCAAAATCAGCCGCTGCCAGAATTTCAGCATCAGTAAGATTATATCTTCTAATGATTTTATTGCCCTGTCGTATACCACAATAAAGACAGTTTTTGCCGCAAATATTGGAAAATTCTATTAATCCCCTGAACCATACTTTATCACCAATATATTCTTCTTTAATACGGGCTGCTTCACGGAATAATATCTTCTTATCCTCTCCTTCAGATGCGAGAAGAGTAACAATGTTTTCACGGCTGAAATCCTCTCTGTTCAGAATGTCACTTACAGTCAATTTTGTTTTCTTTTAAATTGAGCTGCAAAGATACAATAAAAAGCGTCGTTTATTATTGTCAGAATCCTCTTCCAAACATACTCCAGAGCGATGCTTTCAGCTCTTCCCATCTTTTCATGGACAGGTCTGCAAAGTCATTTGTATATGATGTGACAAATTCCTGTGCTTCTTTATTCCTGCCATTTTTCACAAGCTCTGCAACTCTGTTATCGATCATTGGTAATTCCTCAAATCCCTTGTCTTCCAGCTCCTTTACTGCGGGCTCGATGATATGTCTGCCCGTACTCCATCTCACAGTTGCAAGCCTGTTGGCTTCCCTGAATGACCATAGTGCTGCATCTGTCCTGTAACGGGGCTGACCGCATATACCGAAGGACGGCGGGAGCTTAAGCACTCCAGAAAAAATCGGAATTCTTGGACTTTCCCCGGGATTATCGAAAGAGAACCAGGCTACTGCTCCGACTTCATCCGGTAACCACGAACGGCATTGTATTACATGAGAATAGGAACAGCCAGTAATGGCAATGGTTCTTTGTCTTTCTACAATGCCCGGTTTCAGCTCATTAAGGAGATTCCGCATATCACTGCTCATCCAGTTATTTGCTGCAGGTGATTTTTCTTTTCTTATAACAATGGTACCATCCTTATCCTTTTCCTTAACTGTTACAAGCAGATCCTTTGTCATATCCCATTGTGTACCTTCATATGTTTCCCTGAAGAGAGCAATGATGTCGCGTGGAGATACTTTTTTGTCAGGTTTTACAGAGAATGGAAGTTCTTCTGCATCAAAAGAAAGGTTAAGCGATGGTGCCAGTTTGCTTAAAACATAGAATTCCCTGATGGCAAAAGGCTTCTTGTCATTTATTACTTTCCAGAATTTAAAGGGTTCTTTTCCGTCCCAGAATCCGAGGTTACGGGCCACTTTCTTCAGATCGGTGCTGTACATAAAGTAATCCGGATTATTAAAATCGACATCTGATATCCTGGGTATATTGGCACAAATTCCCACATTATTATCAGGTATTCTCTCTGCAACCCATATTGCCGATGGTTTGCCTTTTCCTGAACCGGCTATCTCGAGCTGCCATACCTCTTTAGGATCGGCGATAGTAATACACTCGGCCAGGTCACAGTATCCGTATTCCTCCGCAAGCCGTCCTATAAGGGCTATTGCTTCGCGGGCAGTGCTACAGCGCTGCAGGGCTATTTTTTCAAGCTCCTCGATAAGGAACATACCGTCTTCATTTACAAGTTCTTTCCTGCCATAAATTGTGGTTTCACCTATTGCCAGTTGTTTCTCATTTAGGCATGGATAAGCTGTATTAAGAAATGCAAATGTTTCTTCTGTCTCCGGAATCTCTCCCTTCTTAATAACAGATGTCATATCGCGTTCATCTTCTGTATGAAGCATGCCTGCATAAACAGGATGCATGGTACCTGTTTCATGTTTTTCGTGAGGGACTATGCTGAGCCATGTCCTGTAATTACCGTCGCAACTGTGTGATGTCATCACCGAACCGTCGGTGGAGGCGTTTTTGCCAACCATAATCGTTGTGCAGTTTTCGGCATAACCTGGTCCGTCAGGTTCATGATTTCCGAACTGCCCGTACATATTGAGAGAAAAAGCCGACAATATTACAATTGTCAGCCCTGATAATGTGAAAAGAGGATTCTTCATATGAAAATATTTTTATTTTTCAACCTGTGCACTGTCTATTTGTTAACTACCGGTTTTCTTCCGGCCCGAATAGGGAAAAATGTGTTGATATAGCTTATAATGATATCCGGGTTAGTTATCTGGTCTGTTTCACAAATGTAAAATTATTATTGATTAAATTCTGTATGCAGCATGACAGTTGTCTTGTGTTTTACTTTTAATTTTTATTATATTGCCTTAATCTATAATTGAGATACTGTGATTTTAAAATGCTATATATCACCGGATTATTTGTTTGTTGTAGCTCATAACGTCGGCTTCCTTAAGAGGTTTGCAGGATTATAGGCAGAGTAAATTCCCCGTTGGTGAATTTACTGTTTACTTTCCCTTTATCAATAAGTAATATGATTAATGAAAAACTTATAAATCCTGAAAGCATTGTTGTAGTAGGAGGTTCGGATGATCCTTTCAAGCCTGGCGGCAAAATACTTAGGAATATAATTGATGGCGGTTACAAAGGCAGCCTTTACGTGGTTAATCCAAAGCAGGATTTGGTGCAGGGAATTAAATCGTACAGGGATATTAATGATATACCCGAGACGGATCTTGCTATACTTGCCATTTCTGCTTCCATGTGCCTTCCTGCTGTAGAAACTCTTGTTTCAGTAAAGAAGACAAGGGCCTTTATAATTATTTCAGCAGGCTTCAGCGAGGCGGGTCATGAAGGCCATGAGCTTGAAAAAAAGATTGCCGGACTTGTTTCACAGGTTGGCGGATCACTTATCGGACCCAATTGCATTGGGGTAATAACGCCGTCATATAACGGTGTTTTTACAACTCCTGTTCCTCATCTTCACGGCAAAGGTTGTGATTTTGTGTCAGGGTCGGGTGCCACTGCAGTATTTATATTTGAGTCTGCAATGGCCAAAGGACTTAATTTCTCAAGTGTTTTTTCTGTGGGAAACAGCGCGCAGACAGGAGTGGAAGATGTCCTGGAGTATTGGGACGAAACATATGATCCGGTCAACAGTTCTCCAATAAAACTTATCTATGTTGAAAGCATCCAGGATCCTGACAAGCTCTTACACCATGCATCTTCGCTGATAAGGAAAGGATGCCGGATTGCTGCTATTAAAGCGGGCACTACGGAAGCCGGCAGCAGGGCTGCTTCATCACATACCGGAGCCATGGCTTCCTCCGACTCGGCAGTTGAAGCTCTTTTCCGTAAAGCAGGTATCGTCAGGTGTTCAGGCAGGGAAGAACTGACAACTGTAGCTTCTGTATTCTTTCATAAACATCTGGGTGGTAGAAATATAGCCATAATAACTCATGCCGGGGGACCTGCCGTTATGCTTACCGATGCTCTTTCAGCCGGGGGTATGAATATTCCGCGCCTTCCGGAGGATCATCAGCAAAAGCTCCTGGGGATGATGAATTCAGGTGCTTCAGCTGTTAACCCTATCGATCTGATAGCTACGGCAACAAATGATCAGCTAAGTAATGTGATCGATTATGTTGATAAGAAACTTCCGATGATTGACGGGATGAGTGTCATATTCGGAAGCAATGGTCTTAATGACATGACAGAGATTTATGACCTGCTTCATAAGAAGATAATGGAATGCGGGAAACCTCTGTATCCTATATTGCCCTCAGTAACAAGTTCTTCAGAAGAACTTAAGTATTTTATTAACAAGGGGCATGTTAACTTTCCTGATGAAGTTGTACTGGGAAGGGCCCTGACAAAGATTTCAAATACTCCATACCCGGCTGAGGAGAAGATATTCTTGCAAAATATTGATGTTCCCAGGATAAGGCAGATAATAGACAGTGCACCTGATGGCTATCTCGATCCTTCTGTTATACAGCAACTGCTTAATGCGGCTCATATTCCGGTAGTGACTGAAACAGTAGTTAGCACAAAGGAAGATTTGCTTTCAGTAGCTGAAAAAACTGGTTTTCCTCTTGTCCTTAAAGTTGTCGGGCCAGTCCATAAATCAGATGTTGGTGGAGTTACTCTCAATATCAGGTCGTCAAAACATCTGGAGGCTGAGTTCAACAGGATGATACAGATACCAGGCGTTAAAGCAGTACTGGTTCAACAGATGCTTACTGGTATAGAGCTGTTTATAGGTGCTAAATATGAACCACGTTTCGGCCATATAATAATGTGCGGCCTTGGTGGAATATTTGTGGAAGTAATAGGAGATGTATCTTCAGGCCTGGCTCCACTGACTTTTAATGAAGCCGGATCGATGATAAAAAGCCTCAAAAGTTACAGAATCATTAAAGGAACAAGGGGTAAGCCTGGTATAAATGAGGCGAAATATGTTGAGATAATAGTCAGGTTATCAAGCCTTTTGAGGTTTGCCACTGAGATCAAGGAGATGGATCTTAATCCCCTTTTGGGAAGTGAAGACAGTATAACTGTTGTAGATGCACGGATCAGGATAGAAAAGTGATCATAGCATGATTTATTACAATAACATTGTTTTTATGGCTATATTCGAAACCGAAAAATGGATAAAAAAGAATTAATCTTATGATTATTAATCAGTTATCTGTATTTCTTGAAAATAAATCGGGACGTTTGACCGAAGTTCTTGAAGTTCTTGGAGGGGAAAATATCAGGATAACCGCACTGAGTGTGGCTGATACCTCTGAATTTGGTATCCTGCGTATCCTGGTTTCAGATCCCGGTAAAGCCAGGAATTTGCTCAAAGAACATTCATTCACTGTTAACATCACGGAGGTTATTTCCGTAATGGCACCTAATGAAGCAAAGCATTATGCACATATCCTTAAGATCCTTTCAGATCGTGATATCAGTGTGGAATATACATATGCTTATTCTGTTGGTGAGAAATCCATTATTATTCTTCGGTGCAGTAATCCGGAAGATGCTATCAGTGCACTTAAGAGCCACGAATTGGAACTGTTGAAAGCCAGCGATTTATTTAAAATATGATTACTAGTATTCTTTATTGTATTATAATACAGGTGTTTGTCGTTGGAAAAAGAAATTAATATGGAAATCTGGAATCGCCATTTTGAATGTATGGACCGTGAAGGTCTCAGAAGGATACAAGGCGAAAGATTAAGGGAGGCTGTTGACAGAGTTTATTTTAATGTGCCTTATTACAGGCATAAAATGCAGGAGGCAGGTCTGGGCCCCGAGAGTATTAATTCAATTGATGACCTGTCGAAACTTCCTTTCACCACGAAGGACGACCTGAGAGATAATTACCCTTTCGGACTTTTTGCAGTACCTATGAGTGAGATAGTAAGGGTACATGCATCATCGGGGACAACAGGCAAGCCTACTGTGGTCGGATATACACGTAATGACATCTCAACATGGTCGGAGGTGATGGCCCGGACACTTACATGCGCAGGTGCCGACAGGAATGATTTTATCCAGGTGGCATATGGTTACGGACTCTTTACAGGTGGTCTTGGCCTTCACTATGGTGGTGAAAAGATAGGAGCTTCCGTGATTCCTATTTCCGGTGGAAATACAACGCGCCAGATTCAACTGATGCGTGATTTCGGAACCACTGTTCTTGCATGTACTCCTTCATATGCTCTTTACCTTGCCGAAGCACTTCAGGAAAGCGGTATTGACCCTGCGGATACCAGGCTGAGGGCAGGTGTTTTTGGTGCAGAACCATGGACGGAAAACATGAGGAAGGAGATCGAAGAAAAGCTTAAGATAAAAGCTATTGACATATATGGTCTTAGCGAGGTGATTGGACCGGGAGTTGCCAGTGAATGTCTGGTACAGGAAGGCCTGCATATCAATGAAGATCATTTTTTTCCTGAAATAATAGATCCGGCAACTCTGAAGCCATTGCCCTCCGGCAGTACCGGTGAACTGGTCTTTACAACACTTACAAAGGAAGGATTACCTCTTATTAGATACAGGACACGCGATCTGACAAGGCTAAATTATGAAAGATGTAAGTGCGGACGTACTTTGGTAAGGATGGAGAAATGCCTCGGAAGAAGCGATGACATGCTTATAATAAGGGGTGTGAACCTCTTCCCGTCGCAGGTTGAAAGTGTACTTCTGGAAATCAGCGAGACAAAGCCTCATTACCTGCTGATTGTTGACAGGGTGAATAACCTTGATACTCTTGAGCTTAAGGTTGAGGTGGATGAGGCATTCTTCCAGGACAGGATAAGTCAGCTGGAATCACTGAGACAGAAAATACAGACAACCATTGAAAATGCACTGGGACTGGGAATTAAGGTGATGCTTGTAGAACCCAAGGCTATTGAACGTAGCGAAGGAAAAGCGAAGCGCGTAATAGATAAACGTAAATTTTGATGTTTTAAAATGACAGAGTTTCCAATAACAGGTGAGACACTGAATAATCTGGCAAAAAAACTTGGTATCCCTTCTCCGGGTACAAGTTCAATCAGGGAGATAGTCCACCTGACTAATAATCTTGAAAAGCTTACAGGAGTAAAATATATAAGGATGGAGATGGGTGTTCCCGGCCTTCCGACACCATCTCAGGGTATTGAGGCAGAGATTGCCTCCCTGCGCGAAGGGGTTTCCGCCATCTATCCGGATATAAATGGAATAGAGCCGCTTAAGAAAGAGGCTTCCAGGTTTCTAAAGCTTTTTCTCGATGTTGATATCAGTCCCGGCGGATGTATCCCCACTGTAGGATCAATGATGGGAGCAATGGTCAGCTTCCTGGTGGCCAACAGAAACGACAGGACAAAGGAAGGGACACTTTTTATTGACCCTGGGTTTCCTGTTCAGAAACAGCAGGTTAAAATGTTGGGTCATGATTATTTTTCATTCGATGTTTATAACTACAGGGGCAGTAAGCTGAGAGACAAACTTGAGTCAATCCTGAAAACAGGCAAAGTATCATCGCTGCTGTTCTCCAACCCGAATAATCCATCATGGATTTGCTTCACGGAGGAAGAGCTGGCTATAATAGGCGAACTTTCGGATAAATACGATGTTATCGTTATAGAGGATTTGGCTTATTTTGGCATGGATTTCAGAAAAGACTATATGGTTCCCGGTAATCCTCCATTTCAGCCGACAGTGGCCCGTTATACAGACAACTATATAATTCTTGTTTCGAGTTCCAAAATTTTCAGTTATGCCGGCCAGCGAATCGGCATTATGGCAATATCGGATTCGCTCTTTGACAGGTCGTATCCCGATCTTTTAAGGTACTATTCTACTGATAAGTTTGGACATTCATGTATCTTTGGGGCACTTTACGGACTGTCAGCAGGTGTAACACATTCTGTACAGTACGGTTTTGCGGCGCTGCTGAAGGCAGTGAATGACGGAAGATATAATTTTCGTGATGATGTGATTGAGTATGGGAAGAAAGCACACGAAATGAAAAAAATGTTCTTGTCAAATAATTTTAATATAGTATATGATATGGATCTTGATGATCCGGTAGCGGATGGATTCTATTTTACCATTTCCTATCCTGGCATGTCCGGGGTTGAATTGCTTGAAGAACTTCTCAGGTATGGTATCAGCTCCATTTCACTCGATATATCAGGTAGTGAAAGACATGAGGGACTGAGAGCATGTGTATCTATGGTATCGCGTGATCAGTTCCCTGATCTGCAATCGCGTCTTGGTAAATTCTCAGAAGATCATCCGTTATAGTTTTAAATTAAAACCACATAAAAATGGCAAAAGTTAAAGGTAGTATTGTTGTCGACGTCGAGAGGTGTAAAGGGTGTGAGATTTGTATGGTTTCGTGTCCTGCCGATACCATAGCTATGGCTAAGGAGGTAAACGGAAAAGGATACAACTATGCCTACCCGGCGAATCCCGATACATGTACCGGATGTGCAAATTGTGCATTGGTATGTCCCGATGGAGTTATAACAGTTTATAAAACAAAAATCTAGTTATTCAATGGAAAAAGAACTAAGATTGATGAAGGGTAACGAGGCAGTGGCGGAAGCCGCCATAAGGGCCGGAGTAGACGGCTATTTCGGATACCCTATAACACCTCAGACAGAGGTGATCGAATATCTTATGGAGGCCAGACCCTATGAGACAACCGGTATGGTTGTGCTTCAGGCGGAAAGTGAAGTTGCCTCCATAAACATGGTTTACGGTGCTGCAGGGTGTGGTAAGAAAGTAATGACCTCATCATCATCACCCGGAATAAGTCTGATGCAGGAAGGTATATCATATATTGCCGGAGCTGAACTGCCATGTTTAATTGTAAATGTTGTAAGAGGGGGCCCCGGACTGGGTACAATTCAGCCTTCGCAGTCAGATTATTTTCAATCAACAAAAGGAGGGGGGCATGGTGATTATCATTTGATAGTACTGGCACCTGCCTCTGTTCAGGAGATGGCCGATTTTGTCGATCTGAGCTTTGAACTGGCTTTCAGGTACAGGAATCCTGTTATGATGCTGTCTGACGGTGCAATAGGGCAGATGATGGAGAAAGTATACCTCAGTCCTTATAAGGAACGCTCCAAAACGGTTCCCGAATGGGCAACTACAGGAAAACCACCTACACGAGAAAGAAATATTATTACATCACTTGATCTTGACCCTGCAAGGCAGGAGGTCTTCAACCAGAAGCTTAGAGCCAAGTATGAAGAGATTAAAGAGAAAGAGGTACGTTATGAGGAGTTTCAATGCGATGATGCCGAATATCTTTTTGTAGCCTACGGCACAAGTGCAAGAGTTTGTCAGAAATCGGTTCAGCTTGCCAGGGAGCAGGGGATAAAAGCCGGACTCCTGAGACCGATAACCCTTTTCCCTTTCCCTGAAAAGAGAATCAGGGAACTGGCCGACAGTGTAAAAGGCATGCTTTCTGTTGAAATGAGCAACGGGCAGATGGTGGAAGACGTTATGCTTGCAGTTAACGGCAAGGTACCTGTATACCACTTTGGAAGAATGGGTGGAATAGTGACAACACCGGAAGAGGTTGTTGATACTCTTAAATCAAAATTTATAGGAGGTTAATAAAATGGCAGTAGTAACTGGAATTAAAGAAATAATAAAACCGGAAAACCTGGTTTACCAGAAAACCAGACTTATGACAGAAAACATATTGTCCTATTGTCCGGGATGCGGACATGGAACCGCCCACAGGATACTGGCCGAGCTGATTGACGAGGAAGGACTGCAGTCTGATTCAATAGGTGTCTCACCTGTTGGTTGTTCAGTCTTCCTGTATAACTTTATTGATATTGACTGGCAGGAAGCTGCTCATGGACGCGCACCTGCTGTGGCTACAGGAATAAAGCGCCTTTTTCCTGAAAAATTCGTGTTTACTTACCAGGGCGACGGTGACCTGGCTGCAATCGGGACAGCAGAGACAATTCATGCTTGTAACAGGGGCGAGAATATCCTGATTATCTTTGTAAACAATGGTATTTATGGTATGACCGGAGGACAAATGGCCCCGACAACACTGCCCGGGATGAAATCATCTACATCACCTTTCGGAAGGGATGTGAGTATAATGGGGAATCCTCTTAAAATGGCAGATATTGTAGCCACACTTCCCGGAGCTTATTATGTAACACGCCAGAGTGTTCATACGCCTGCAAATGTGAGAAAAACAAAGAAAGCTTTAAAAAAAGCTATACAATACCAGAAACTCAATAAAGGAACCTGTCTCATTGAGATAGTCTCCAACTGCCCTTCAGGCTGGAAGATGACTCCTGTTGAGTCAAATAAATGGATGGAAGAAAATATGTTTCCATTTTATCCCCTGGGAGATCTTAAAACTCCTGTAGAATAATATGTTATAAACGAATAAAGAAATCAGATAATATGACTGAAGAAATTGTTATAGCCGGTTTTGGAGGACAGGGAGTTCTTTCAATGGGTAAAATAATGGCATATTCAGGTGTTATGCAGGATATGGAAGTAAGCTGGATGCCTTCATACGGTCCCGAGATGAGAGGAGGTACTGCCAACGTAATAGTAATAATCAGCAACGAGAGGATAAGCTCTCCTATTATTAAGAGTTTTGATACGGCAATAATACTTAATCAACAATCACTCGATAAATTTGAGAGTGCCGTTAAACCGGGTGGTATACTTATTTACGACAGTAATGGAATAACAAGACATCCTGATAGGAAGGATATCTCCATCTACAGGGTGGATGCTGCTGAAGAAGCTTCAAAAATGAATAATCCAAAGATATTCAATACTATTGTGCTTGGTGGATTTCTGAAAGTAAAACCTTTGATAAGGCTTGAAAATGTCGTGAAAGGATTGAAGAAATCGTTACCCGAAAGGTATCATAACCTTATTCCATTGAATGAAAAAGCTCTTCTCAGGGGAGAAGAGATCGTTAAGGAAGTGTACAGAGTATCAGCGGTCGGTAATTAGGCTTAAACCTGTGGAAGTACATAAACCGTGAAACACTATTTTTCGTAAAAGTGCATGTCGGTGATGTATTTCCAGACCCCGGGAGCAAGAAAATATGACATATTCTTTCTCTCCCTGATACCTTTCCTGATAAAAGTGCCCGAAATCTGCATGGCAGGAGCCTTGGTCATATGAATCTCTGCTTCCCCGAGGAGCATGTTAAGCATTGGAGATGAGGGTTTTGTCTGCTCGCTTCGTGGGTAGACATACACAGGATATTTTTTTACCAGTTCTTCTGCATTTTTCCATTTATGCAGGGTCATAAGGTTATCTTCACCCATAACAAGGCAGAACTGGTGCAAGGGATGTTTCTCCTCAAGCCAGGCGAGTGTGTCTATCGTATACGATGGAACAGGCATTCTGAACTCAATATCAGAAGCTTTTATCCTGTCGCTGTCGCCTATGGCCAGTTGAGTCATATAAAGCCGATGGTGATCTGCCAGAAGTGTCTCTTTTTTCTTTAAAGGATTATGCGGACTGACAACCAGCCATACCTGGTCAAGTTCGGTAAACTCCGTCATATACCCGGCAATAGCCATGTGTCCTATGTGCACCGGGTTGAAGGATCCGAAATATAAACCAATACGAGCCATATATTTATTCTTTTTCCATATCAAGGAAAGAAGATACTGTTTTCAGCGCCTCCTCTTTTGCAATATCCAGATCGTCATTAATAATAATAGTGTCGAACCTGCCGGCCACAGCCAGTTCTTCTTCCGCTTTTGCAATTCTCATTCTTACTTTTTCGATGCTGTCGGTTCCCCTGCTTAACAGCCTTTTTTCAAGTTCTTCAACCGAAGGAGGCATGATAAATATTGATACCGATTTTGTACCGAATATTCTTTTGAGGTTAATACCACCCTGAACATCTACATCAAAAAGAACATGATTACCTTCCGACCATATCCTATCAAGTTCAGATTTAAGGGTACCGTAATAAAGGTCCTTGTAGACTTCTTCCCATTCAACAAACTCGTCATTTTCTATCCTTTTTCTGAACGCAGGTACCGAGAGAAAGAAATAATCGATACCATCTCTTTCCGATTCCCTCTTTGGCCTTGTTGTTGCTGATACCGAAAATGCAAGGTTCAAACCACTTTGAAGAAGGTGTCTTACTATTGTCGTTTTACCGGCACCCGATGGTGCCGATATTATTACGAGTTTACCTTCCTGCCTGACAATCTCATTCATCTTTAACCTTAAGCTTTTTACCTTTTGCCTTATGCCTTTATTTAAAGTACATTAAGAGTCTGTTCCTTTATCTTCTCCAGTTCATCTTTCATCATAACAACAAGCTTCTGAATTGAAGCATCATTGGCTTTTGACCCGATGGTGTTTATCTCGCGACCCATTTCCTGTGCTATGAAATTAAGTATTTTACCGTTTGGAGGTTGTGTCTTCATAGTCTCAATGAAATACTCACAATGTGTTTTCAGTCGTACCTTTTCCTCATTGATATCATATTTTTCAAGGTAGAATATGAGCTCCTGTTCAAACCTGTTCTTGTCTATATTCTCCGTTACATGGTTTTCTTCAAGTATTGACATGAGCTTGTCCCTTATTTTTTGTATGCGTCCCGGTTCAAAATCCTCAACCTCTGTCAGAAGGGTTCTGATCCTGCCAATACATTTTTCGAAATCGTTCATTATGGAAACTCCTTCTTCCGACCTGTACTGATCGAGCATATTTATTGATTCGGCAATCTGATTTTTTACAGTATTCCACTCATCATCACTTAGTTCAGGCTTTTCTGTTTTTAGTGTATCCGGCAGTTTCATTATTGCAGACATAATCTGTTCATCAATCCCAATCTCCAGCTCTCCCGCGATTTCCCTGAACTGGTTATAATAGTTCTTTACAACCGACTTATTTATGGTAGTAACAACCTCATCGTCAAGCATGTCGAAGTATATTGAAAGATCAATCTTTCCCCTGTCGAGCTTCTGGCTCACAAGATTCCTTATTTCAGGCTCTTTTTCCTTATACAACCATGGAAACTTGGTATTTAGGTCAAGTTGTTTCGAATTAAGTGATTTTATCTCAATGGTTATTTTTTTCTGCGGAGTCTCGGCTATAGCCTTTCCGTATCCTGTCATTGACTTTATCATGATCCTTTCTTTAATTATGATGCCGGGTTAATTGCTTGAAAGTTACAAATAATGTGTTAATAAACCAATGGAGAGCAATGCCTGAAATGATATTCTACATCCTGTCCAAAGCTACAGTAAAATGTCTCAGTATTGGTGCTTCCTTAACTATTCTCAGGCCTTTTTTAATTTTATCACGTCTTTCAAAAACACTCGCTGCTACAGCTGCTACATAATCCATATGGTTATCGGAATATACTCTCCTGGGAATCGCCAGCCTGACCATTTCAAGTGCCGGGTAACGGTTTTCCCTGGTCACGGGATCCCTGTCTGCCATGAGAGCGCCTATTTCAGCACTTCTTATTCCTCCTTCAAGGTACATCTCAACCGCAAGAGTCTGGGCAGGAAATTCCTCAGGTGGAATGCCGGGGAGGAATTTTTTTGCATCGATAAATACAGCATGACCTCCGAATGGCTCAAGTACCGGTATTCCATATTTTTTCATGCAGGTACCCAGGTATTCCACCTGCCTTATCCTTGATTCAAGATAAGAAGATTCAGTTCCTTCATTCAACCCTGTGGCAAGAGCATTCATGTCTCTGCCTGTCATGCCGCCATAAGTTATAAAGCCTTCATACATAATGTTATATGTTGTAGCTTCCCGGAATAGTTCTTCTTCCCTGAATGCAATAAAGCCTCCTATGTTCACAATGGCATCTTTCTTTGAGCTCATTGTCATTCCATCAGCATATGAGAACATTTCACGAGCTATCTCCTTTATATCCTTATCCTCATAACCCTTTTCCCTCTTCATGATAAAATAGGCATTTTCGGCAAATCTTGCTGAATCGATAATAAGCCTTACTCCATATTTCACTGCAAGCCTGCTTACTTCTTTTATGTTAGCCATGCTTACCGGCTGACCACCGGACGTATTATTGGTTACTGTAAGGAGAATGCATGGAATTTTATCAGCAGGATATGATTTCAATACATTTTCAAGTTTTTTGGTGTCAATATTACCCTTGAAAGGATCATCTGAATATATGTCTTCTGCAGCATCAACTGTACAGTCAATGGCTGTTGCTTTTCTGTATTCGATATGACCCTTCGTGGTATCAAAATGTGCATTGCCCGGGACCACATCACCTTCACCGACAATAACCGAGAACAAAACATTCTCTGCCGCCCGTCCCTGGTGTGTAGGTAGGAAATACCTGAAACCTGTAATATCCCTGATCGCTTCCTTCAGGTTGTAATAAGAGGATGAACCTGCATAGCTTTCATCTCCTGTCATCAGTGCCGACCACTGGTTGTCACTCATGGCTCCTGTTCCGGAATCGGTGAGAAGATCGATATATACCTGTTCGGATCTTAAATTGAAAAGATTAAACATCGCATCCCTGATCCATGTCTCTCTCTCAGCCCGGGTGCTGGGGTATATTTTTTCGACCATCTTTGTTTTATATGGTTCTGCATATGGTAATTTCATAATAGTATTTTTTATAGTTTATTAATAATTTGACATCTTTGCCGCGGAATGGAAATTTCCTGCGGCCTTTCAATATCCCTTGAAAAGCTTTGGAGATTACTTGGGTTTCATACAAATATGGAAAGTATGACTTTTCACCGGCAGGTCTGAAACAGACTTGTACCGGACTTTTTAAATAGGATAATTGAAGCCTGTGGCTGAGATGGTTCAGCAGGTAATACCAAAAAAATCCCTGTTTTTGATATTCCTGTATATATCAAGCGGGTAATTTGCCGTTAAGGAATAAAAAGCTTTCAATTCTGAAAATTGTTTTTGTAAAATTAATAGTTATTTATGAAATTCACCCGCCAGCAACAAAGAAAAGGAAACACTAATATGAATGAATCAGTCAGGCGGTTAATTTTCCTTGTACTTATTTTTATTAATTGTGCATCATCTTTCGCCCAGGGTGTGATAGAAAATAGTTCTGCCAGCCAGTCAGTGATTGACTCCCTGGAGCGAAGCGGAATTATTTTCAGGGAAAACAGGGAAAAGCCAGGCATAGTACTTACAAAGGAACAGGCTGTAAGGTTCCTGCAGGAGAGAACTGACTCAAAGAACTGGAAAGAACAGGGTAGCGTTATGAGGGAAGCTCTCAATCAGTTAATCTATGAAGCCTCTCATCCAAGATATGATTCCGTACGAAACTATCTAAAAGACTTTCCTTTCGATTCGATTGATATCCCCTGGGACAAGTTTTATATATGGGAGCCAGTACATCTTAAAATCCCTGTAATCACTTCACCCGGAAATATCAGGTACAATGATTCCCTGAATATTGATACCATATCACTCCCGGACAGGCTTACGGGCAAACCGATGGCCGGACTAAAAGATACAACTATTCTTACTGTTGTTGATACACTTAATGAAGCAACTTCATCGAGTAAATATTTCCCGTTCAGGTACTTTTCCCATCCTTATCAGGGAGATTCACTTAAGGTTGCGGTAAACACAATCCTGAACTACCTTGATGGACGCGATTCATCAATTGTTTACTTCACAGGCTCCGGAAACAGGGTTACCCCTTTGTGGATCAACTCCAGGAAAGACAGGATGGTCAGGTTCTGGCTTAGGAACGAATTTGCCGATTCAGTAACAATTTGGATAGGGGATATGTCGAGAGATACTATTGGATTGTACCTGGAAAACGGAGTCAGTTTTCGCCGGCCTTCACGCCAGTCTGATTACTCTAATGCTTATGTAAATGTCAGGGAACCAGATAAATCTACCCTTCTTGATATCCATGATATTAAGATCAGACATGAATACTGGAAATATCATACAGAAGCTTCATTCCTTTTAACCCAGGCTGCACTTTCAAACTGGGTGAAAGGAGGAGAAAACAGTATCGCCGGTTCTATGGACATAACTACATTTGCCGATTACAGCAATAAACCGAGAAAACTTTCGTCGAACAATTTCTTAAGGTTAAATCTCGGTTTCATAAAATCGGGAAACGATCATCTGAAGAAGAATATCGACCTTCTTGAAACGAATTCAAAGCTTAATCATAAAGCTTTCGGTAAATTTGATTTTAGTGCCATTATGTTGTTTAAAACCCAGGTGGCTTCGGGTAGAAAATATCTTAAGAGCATCACCAACGAAGATTCGTCTGTTCTTGTTTCCAAGTTTCTCAATCCGGCAACCCTTACAATTGGTCTGGGGCTCGATTATAAGCCAAACAAGAAGACCTCCATAAATTTTTCCCCCTTATCTTACAGGGCGACATTTGTTACCGATACTGTAAATATAGACCAGACTCTTTATGGGGTGGCAAAGAACAGGAAATCCAAACATGAACCCGGTGCCAGTTTTCTGATTTCAAATGAGTTTAAACCAATTAAAACTGTAACAGTTACTAACAGGCTTCAACTGTTTACCAACTATATACATAATCCGTTGAACGTGGACGTAGACTGGGAGATGATAGCTACGGCTAACCTTAACTGGTTTACAGATGTCAGACTTGATACCCATCTTATTTTCGATGACGATACAAAAACCCCGATAACAATTGACGGGGTAGAGAAAAAAACCGCAAGGATACAGTTCAAAGAGCTTATCGGATTCTCCCTTGTTTTCAGGTTCTGAGAACCGGAGTTGGAGGGGAAGAGTAGCTGGATATTTGGTGTAATTCGAGTACTTCGAGTGTTTGGAGTTAGTAGATTGGGGGGGTAGTATTTCCCCGTTAGAGTGGAAATGAAGTAAAGAAAATAAAATCGCGGAGCGATTTCACCATTGCCAGCCAGTTGCATGTTACAGAACCATGAACCGCGGCGTGGTTCCATGATTATTGGCTAAAGAATATTCCTGAAGATCAGATGAAATGCCTTTCCGGGGTTGGCATATGTGTCGCCCTTTCAGGGCTCTGTGGTTTCCAGGGAGGTCGTACCCTCCGGCTTACACCGGTGGTTATTCACATTACGCCCTTTCAGGGCTGGACTATCTAACGTTATTAGTGGCTTGACTTTATGTGCCGTGACTTCAGGGCTGGCCTGTGTCGCTATTAGTGAATTGGATTTATGGGCAGTATTTTGTCATGGACCTTTTCAGCAAAAAGATATCAA
>JBJKPQ010000136.1:0-9221 GCA_046706305.1 Bacteroidales bacterium | reverse complement strand
CCCGATCTGAACGACGGATGGTATGCAGATGTGCCTACAAGCACAACGATCCTGGGCGCTGCGAAGCTTACCGGTAAAACAAAAGACGGCCTTTCAGTGGGTTTCGTTGATGCTGTAACAGCCGAAGAACAGGCTACAATAGACACAATGGGAGGCAGGATGAAAGAACCTGTGGAACCACTGACAAACTACTTCATAGGACGCCTTCAAAAGGATATTAATAACGGGAACACTTTAGTTGGCGGAATATTTACCGGAACAAACCGCGATCTTTCACCTGTGCAGCAGGACTATCTGCATAAAGCTGCCTATACCGGAGGATTGGATTTTACACAGTATTTTAAAGACAAAAGCTGGATGTTCAACCTCAATACAGCTTTCAGTTATGTAAGCGGAACAGCGAAAGCAATAACAAATACACAGGAATCATCGGCCCACTATTTTCAAAGACCTGATAATACCTATGCCAGGTTAGACACTAACCGGACATCACTTTCCGGAACAGGCGGGAGGATGCAGATTATGAAACTTAACGGCCATTGGAACTTTATGAGTGCAACATTATGGAAATCGCCGGGTTTCGAAATTAACGACCTTGGCTATATGCGGGAAGCCGACCAGATAGTTTCCGTTCTCTGGACCGGTTATCACCAATGGGAACCAAAAGGTATATACAGAAATTATAATATCAATTCCGATATTTATGCAACATATAATTTTGGCGGAGACTGGACAGGCGGCGGGTATGAGTGGAATACAAACATGGGATTCAAAAATTACTGGAATGTATGGGCAGGAGGCAATTTCAGTACCAATTCCTTGTCTACAGGCATGTTGCGAGGCGGCCCTATGATGAAAGTACCCGGGACAGCCAATGTAAGACTGGGCTTCTCGACCGACTACCGCAAAAAGCTTGTCTTTAGCTATTACGGAAATGAATCATGGGGTTACGGCCACTTCTCAAACGGACTTTCAACCGGGCTAGACATCTCTTATAAACCAACGAACTGGCTTTCACTAACTTTAAGTCCCTCTTTTTCGAAATCGTTCAACCAGCTTCAATATGTTGATCAGACCGGTTATGAAGGAAATGACAGGTATATATTTGCCAGCATAGATCAGAAAGTATTAAGTTCATCGCTGAGGGTCAATGTTAACCTGAGTCCCAACCTGACAGTCCAGTACTGGGGTCAGCCTTTCGTTGCAAGCGGGAAATACCATGATTATAAATACATAACCGATCCGATGGCTTCAAAACTGAAAGACAGGTTTGCATTATTTTCTCCCGGACAAATGTCTCTTTCAGATAATACATACTCAATTGATGAGAACATGGACGGATCAAATGATTACAGCTTTGACAGGGGCGATTTTAACTTCCAGGAATTTCTGTCCAATCTTGTTGTCAGGTGGGAGTACAGCCCGGGATCAACCCTTTACCTTGTATGGAGCCAGACAAGGCAGGGATCAAATGACTCCGGTGTAATGGATTATGTTAATGACCTTGGAGACCTTTTCAGCAGAAACAATGATAAACCACATAATATATTTCTCATCAAGTTCAGCTACAGGTTCGGACTGAAGTAGGGATAACGGAGAAAAGGAGAGAAGGGGAAAAGGAGAAAAGGAGAAAAGGCGCAACGGCGTAAAGGCATATTAAAAACCGCAGCGGATTATGATTTATATCTGCTGCGGTTTGTTTTATAATGTATTTTCGTTTTCTTTGACACTAAAGTCTAATAAAATTCATTAAATGAAAATCAGGATCTTATCTGCCTTGCTGGCCATCACTATTGCCAGTCCGGTTTTGGCACAGGACAAACCCGCATACAGGATATTCACAGGTGAAGGGAAAAAAGCAGACTATCACGATATTATTAAAGGGGCTCTGAAAACAGATGTTGTGTTCTTTGGAGAACTGCATGATAATCCGATAGCCCACTGGCTTGAGCTACAGGTTACAAAAGATCTTTTCGATAAAAAGGGGAAAGACCTGGTATTGGCTGCTGAAATGTTTGAAAGAGATAACCAGCTCATGATTGATGAATATTTCGGAGACCTTATTAAAGAATCATCCTTCGAAAGCGAGGTAAGAAAATGGAATAATTATTCCACCGATTATAAACCTCTCCTGAAATTTGCCAAGGATAACGGACTGAAATTTGTTGCCTCGAATATCCCCAGGAGATACGCATCTATGGTTGCATCGGGAGGCTTTGATGCACTGAATAAAGTATCACCGGAAGGTAAGAAATATATAGCCCCCCTTCCTATAGAATATGACCCCGGCCTTCCCTGCTATAAGGATATGCTTTCAATGGGAGGCGGAGCCATGGGACATTCGGGTGAAAACCTTCCGAAAGCACAGGCTGTAAAAGACGCTACTATGGCTAAATCGATATCCGACAACTGGCAGGAAGGCAAGGAAGTTATCCATTTTAACGGAAGTTACCATTCCGACAGGCACCAGGGTATAATATGGTATCTGAATAAATACAGCCCCTCCGCACAAGTCCTTACAATAACGACTGTACTCCAGGATAACCTTGGAAAACTTGACTCTGCTAACCTTCACCAGGCTGATTTTGTTATTGTTGTCCCATCCGACATGACAAGAACATATAAATAATAGCGTTCCAAGTTAAAAGTCACCGATAGTCAGTAATTCATTCTTTAGCCGGTAATCCCTGATTCATTCAGAGGCTTTGACTCTTTTTATATCCGGATAAAGAGCCCGGAAACATTTGACCGGAGAATTTGCAGAGGTATCCGGCTTTCTCCCATAATAGCTGTCGAGGAACTGACCGGCACCCGACCAAACAGTTTGAACAATACCCATAAACCTGTCTCTCATTTCCGGAGTTGCACTTTCCCTGAAACCGGCCATGTCACGAGCCTGAATAACTGCATTACCCGGATTTCTCCATGGACATGTTATCACACTCAGACCCTTCATTGCAAAATAAACCGGTGTCTTATCCGGACGCTCATAATGCCAGTCACATATTATAACATCCCGGGGAATCATAT
Organism: Bacteroidales bacterium; assembly: GCA_046706305.1. Taxonomy (GTDB): domain Bacteria; phylum Bacteroidota; class Bacteroidia; order Bacteroidales; family VadinHA17; genus LD21. The sequence goes on along the minus strand of JBJKPQ010000136.1, from coordinate 6,191 downwards.
CAATGGCCCGGTAAGTGCTATTATAACTTGCCTCCCACTCTCCCAGTCCCGTTGTCTTACCGTCGAGCAGCCTGTCTCCCCAGATCCAGAGCTGCCTTCCCTTTGAAGCAAGATGATCACGAATGGTGCGAACCTCTCCGGCAAACAGCTCTGCCTTATCCCTGCCGGAACATCGCGGACACTGCTCTTCACCGATATAAAAGACCTCATCCATGCCTGCATGGAAAGCGTTACTCTCAAAGACATCACATATCTCATCAACAATGTCAAAAACAACCCTGTGAACATCGGGGTGAAGAGGACAATAGCTCTTACAGTATAACCCGTCGGCATTGGGCCAGACATAATGTTCCGGCATCTTAACACCGGGCGTCTCATCGAACTGCGGATATACTTTCAGCAGGTTTCCCACTCGGCCTGCCCACGACTGGTGACCAAGAAGGTTAACCTGTGGTATCACCCTGATATTATTCTTCCTGCACGCATCAACTATCTTCTTCACATCATGCCTCGACAAGGCATCAGAGTCTCTTAGTTCCGGATGGCTCTCATACCTGTAATTATAATCCACCCTCAGGATAAGCGTGTTTACCAGGCGTGGCGCCAGTTCCTCGTTTATAAATTTTACAAACTCATCAACATTTTTTGAAAGAGGTGCTGCAATACAAAAGCCACGGACAGGTAAAGAACTTGCTGAAAAAGAATCTTCACCTGAAGAATTCTGTGCATAACATAAATAACTCACCGCGGATAAAATCAGTATCAGTATTTTCTTCATCTTTAATTTATTAAATGGTTATTCAGGTAAGGGTATGATATCTGCAGGAATAAAGGTAGAAATTTTATCCGTTATCGAAAACCGGTTCCAGGAAAGGTGATGCCTGGTAAAACCTGAGCTTTGTGATTTGCAATAATAATAATTGTAAGTACATTAGCAAATATTGGAAATTGTTTATTTCCAACGGTGAAACAAATGCCAATCCGGCATTATTAAACTGTTGATTATCTGACGTTAATATGATAATATTATTATAACATTATTTCACAACAAAATTTATAAAATGATGAAAAGAACATTTTTTACTCTTGCACTGATTGTGGTATACGCTCTGTCGTTCAGCACCTTCGGGCAAAACAGGGACAAGGCGATTTTCGTAGTGCCAAAACCCGGATTTTACCAGAACTCAATTCTGAGAGATGACAGGATGGTTAAGGAAAAGACTGAACCTGCCAGTGTGCATAAGTACCTTGCTGTAGATCTCTCCTCAGCCAACCTGCCTGACTAGGTGGATATGTATAAGCACCAGGAATGGCATAATCCTCCTATCTCACAGGGTAATACCGGTACCTGCTGGTGCTTCAGCACAACATCTTTCCTTGAATCGGAAATTTACCGTATCAATAAGGAAAAGGTAAAACTTTCCGAGATGTATACAGTTTATTGGGAATATGTTGAGAAAGCAAAAAGGTTTGTTGAAGAAAGAGGTAATTCCAACTTTGATGAGGGATCGGAAGCCAATGCTGTAACAAGGATAATGAAAAAATACGGTGCGGTTCCTGAAGAAGCCTATACAGGTTTGATAAATGGCAGGAAGTTCCATAATCATGCCGATATGGTTGAAGAAATGAAAACCTACCTGGCTTCTGTTAAATCAACTGACTCATGGGATGAAAAAACTGTGATCGAAACAATTAAATCAATAATGGATCATTATATGGGGGTACCACCAAAAGAAGTAACTGTAAATGGTAAAGAATATACCCCGCTGGAATACCTGCACAACGTACTTAAAATAAATCCCGACGATTATGTCGACATCCTCTCATACATGCAGCAGCCCTTCTTCAGGCATGTGGAATACCAGGTGGCCGATAACTGGTGGCACGATTCAACATATTGCAATGTTCCACTTGATGATTACATGAATGCCCTGAAAAGTGCTGTAAGAAACGGGTATACAGTATGTATAGGAGGGGATGTCTCCGAACCAGGATTCGACAGGGAAACACAATGTGCCATTGTTCCGGACTTTGACATTCCATCAGCATATATTAACGATGATGCACGCCAGTTCAGGTTCTCAAACCACACAACCACCGACGACCATGGTATGCACCTCGTAGGCTATCTTGTAAAAGACGGCAAGGACTGGTACCTCGTTAAGGATTCCGGATCAGGATCAAGAAACAATAACCCTGATGCTAAGGAATTCGGCTATTATTTCTTCTCGCAGGATTATGTTAAACTAAAGATCATGGATTTCATGGTGCATAAGGATGCTGTGAAAGATCTTCTTCAGAAGATTAAATAGAGCTGTCACACTAAGTACGTCTCAAAATAATTTTTTACAATAAAATCGTACAAAGGAAACACCAGGGACACAATGTCATTTTATTTCAAATAAACACATTGCGTCCCTGGTAAATCCCAATGCCACACCCCAGGTGCAAAAAAACTTAGCCCATGAGCTGTTCTTTTGCCGAATTAAGTTCTGCCATTTGTTCGGGCGTTGGCTCAGGGTATGACATCTTAAGATCTTTAAGTGTATCGAGGATGATCTGGGAAACAATAAGCCGGGCATTCTTCTTATCATCGGCAGGAACAACAAACCAGGGAGAATGTTTTGTACTTGTATGATTAAGGCATTCCTCAAAAGCTGACATATACTGATCCCAGTATTGACGTTCCTTTATATCGGCTTCACTGAATTTCCAGTTCTTTTCCGGATCTTCTATTCTTTCCAGGAAACGCTTTTTCTGTTCATCTTTCGACAGATTAAGAAAGATCTTGATTATCCGGGTCCCGTTATTATGAAGATGTTCTTCGAAATCGGTAATAGAACTGTACCTGTTTTTCCATAATGATTTGGATTTTTTCAGTTCTTCGGGCAGCTTCTGACTTTCAAGTATCTGAGGATGTACACGTACAACAAGTACTTCTTCGTAGTACGACCTGTTAAATATTCCTATCCTCCCCCGTTCAGGCAGATGCTTTGTGGTTCTCCATAAAAAATCGTGATCAAGCTCCTCAGTGCTGGGCTGCTTAAAACTGAAGACCTGGCATCCCTGGGGGTTAACACCCGACATAACATGCCTGATAATGCCATCCTTACCCGCAGCATCCATCCCCTGCAGAATGATAAGGAGAGAATAACTGTCGGCAGCATACAGGAGTCCCTGCAAGGCTGACATGTCTTTGATATGACTTTCAAGAATCTCCTTATATTCTTTCTTTGACTTAAAAAAAGGTTCAACAGATGATGGTCTTTTTGATATTTCCACCTTCTCATCGGGCTGTACCCTGAAGTCTTTTGATTTTATTTTCATGCCTCTGGCTTTAAATTTACCCAAATCAATATCTGTTATAAAAATAATCCTAATCTTTCAACATTAAAAAAAGAATTTTGTTCCATCCCGGATAATTACTTTCAATTAGCAGGCAATATTCTCACGGAGAAGTCATGTACGGTCCGGACAAAAAAACTAAGACTGGTTCTCCCGGTTAAGTTATATAACATACTGTTATAAACCTTATAATAAATCTGCCGACATATCGCGGGATAATATTTGTCAGGGATAATATCGGTTTTTAACATTAAAATAAGTAATTTTCAGACTCTTCTGCACAAGGTTTACATACTAATCGGGCACCCGTTATGAAATCCAGGAACAATTACCGGGAAGATTTGAAAGATTACTCACTTGAGGATTTACTCGACATCAACCTTTTTCAGAAATTACAGGACGGCCTCGATGAACTTTATTCCCTGCCCTGCGCAATAATTGACTATAAAGGTAAAATACTGACAGCGACATCCTGGAATGACATATGCGCACAGTTTCACAGGGATAATCCCCTATGTGCACAGGACTGCCTCGAATCTGAAAAGTACACGCAGGATAGGTTAGGGATGGCTGATCCGGCAGTTATACACACCTGTAAGTATGGTTTTACGCGATCTGTCATGCCTATTATAATTAAAGGGCACTACATGGCTAAGCTTGTTACAGGTCAGTTCTTCATGAAGAAGCCCAATCCGGCGCAGTTAAGGCAACAGGCGAAAGATCTCGGCCTTGATGAAGAACAATACATGGATGCAGTCAAATTGGTTCCTTTTTGGGATAAGCAGAAGCTAACCATGGTTAATAAAGTCCTCCGAACCTTTCTCGATATACTTATCCGGGCAGGTGAACAACGGCTTATTGAGTCTGAAAGTCAAAAGGAGATTGTTAACAGTGAAGAGAAATATCACACCCTGTTTGATACGATGAAACAGGGGGTGTTTTACCAGGCAGCCGATGGAAAACTGATAGATGCAAATGCTGCAGCTCTTGATATGTTCGGTCTCACAAAAGATGAGTTGCTTTCAAGAACTTCTTATGCACATGAATGGAATGTAATAGATAAGGATGGAAAGCCTCTCAGCCCGGAAAAGCACCCTTCAATGATAGCCCTTATTACCGGGAAACCTGTAACAGACTATATTTTAGCCGTATACAACTACAGGGAAAAACAGTTTATTTGGATGAATGTCAATGCCATTCCGCAGTTTTATGATAATTCAGGCCGGCCTTCACAGGTAATGGTTACCCTACATGACATAACAAAACAGGCAAATGCAGAAAACGAGTTACGAAGGAGCGAGAATAAATACCGGCAGCTTGTGGAACATTTTCCTGAAGGTATTATGGTGCATGTTGGAGGGAAATTTGTATATGCCAATGAATCAGCACTTAAAATATTCGCAGCCGGTAAAGCATCAGATATTATAGGTAAAAATGTACTGGACTTTGTGGAAACTGGTTTTAAGAGTTCAGTGACAGACCGTATAAATCAGGTTACAAGTAAAAGTCTTGTTGTACCACTCAGGGAGGAAAGACTGCTAAAAACTGACGGAACCGCTTTCATTGGAGAAGTAATTGCAACACCAATAAGTTATAATGAAAGACCTGCAGTGCAGTTAATGGTACAGGACATAACAGATCGTAAACTCGCTGAAGAAGCTATTCACAGAAGTGAACAGCAGCTTAAGACATATTTTAATAATGCGGGAGATTCGATTTATATTATCGAAGCATTAACAGGAAAAATTATCGATTGTAATCTCCAGGCCTGTAAGACACTTGGGTACAGCAAGGAGGAAATAACCTCCATGTCAGCTGGTGATATTGAAGCATCAAAACAAACATATGAAATCAATAAATTTCACATGCAATTACTCAAGGGCGGATCCACAGTTGAAGGAGTTCACAGAAGGAAAGACGGTTCACTTTTCCCTGTAGAGGTCAGGCTTCAGCCTGTCCCTGAATCATCACCTCCCCTTGTACTTGCTGTGGTGCGCGATATATCAGGGAGAGAAAAGATGGAAGCCGAGATCAGGCTGCGGAGTGAAATCACAGAAAATATAAGGGAAGGTATCTGCCTTGTCAGGGCAAAAGACCTTATAATTGTGTTTGCCAATCCTGTAATGGAAAAAATGTTCGGGTATAAAAAAGGAGAAATGACAGGTAAACATGTATCTGTTATTGACTCTCCCGAAGGAGGAGATCCCGTTGAAACAAGCCATCATATTGAGCTCAGCCTGAAGAAAAAAGGTTTCTTCAGGGGAGAAATTCGTGCCAGGAAAAAAGATGGTTCTTCATTCTGGAGCTATTCTGTTATGTCAACGATGAGACACCCCGATTACGGTGAAGTCTACCTGTCGCTACGGACCGATATCTCGATGCTGAAAAAGGCAGAAAATGCCTTCAGGGAGAGCCAGGAAAAACTCGACCTTGCACTTAAAGCCGCTGAAATGGGAGTATGGTATTTTGATATCAGAAAAAACAAGAGAGTATTTGATAAACAATGTTGTCATTTACTCGGGCTGGATCCAAAATCCTTCAATGGTTCTGATGAGGAATTCGCGAGTGTGGTACATCCTGAAGACCTGACCGGACTGAGACAGAAGGTGCTGGAAACCATAGAGCAAAAGAAGACCTTTACCCCGGAGTACAGGGTCATACATAAAAACGGTTCGGTGATCCACATAAAAGCAAGGGGGAAACTTCTGATTGGAGATGATGACGAACCAACAGGGATCCTTGGAATTTTATGGGATATAACGGACAGGATACGAAACGAAGAAAAAATTCTTGAAAAAGAAAAGAATATTAGGCAAAGCGAAGAAAAATTCCGAGCTATATTCGAT
>JBJKPQ010000135.1:0-25186 GCA_046706305.1 Bacteroidales bacterium | reverse complement strand
CATAAGTCATCTTTATTGTACTGTTGCGGCCCTTCGATACCAGCAGTTCCGGGTATCCTGTTGTGAGAACCGATTGGTCGAATAATACTGTTACCGTGCTGTTTGCAGGTATAGTTAGTTCCTTTTTACCCTCTGTGAATCCGTCCGGTATTTCACATCCTTCAGAACGTCGTACCTTGCTGAAGAACTGGTGCTTTTGTTCCATGAAGGGTATTTTGCGGGGAGTAAGTTCCCAGTTGATGTCAGAACCATATCCATGAGAATGTGCAGAATACAGGGTAATGGGATTCAGCCATCCACTGTCGTCATAGCCTGGCTTTTCCCACCCCCATGGATATAGTGAAGCATCAACCTTGTCGCATGGTCCCACTACTGTGAATGCCCCAAGTGTCTCACCCGGGGATGAAGGTGCTGGTGAATAGGCTTCATCCTTTATAACCTTCCAGGAAGTACCTGTATTTACAATCTCTTCTTTTTCACTATTTCCCTGTACTATAAAGGCTGTGAGTATTGTGAACTGGGCCCATGGTTTCAGCTTGCCGAAATTCCAGACCACGGCCGCTATAAGGTTTTCACCGCTCTTAAGGAAAGGAGCTATGTCGATTGTCTCATACGACCAGTGCTCAAGGTCAGCCCTTGCAGGTCCGTAGCATACCTCATTGCCGTTAACATACAACCTGTAGCGGTTATCTGCCGATACATTAATAATAAACTCATCCGGTTTAGAAGAAAGAGTGAATGTTTTCCGGAAGTGAAAAACACCATAGTCGAGAGGTGATGCTGTTGGATGTGATATCCATTGGGCCGTCCAGCGACTGTTGAAAAGACCGGGATTGATTTTGTCACCGGGTAACTGCTCAACGGTCTGGGCCTTAATTACTGCACAAAACAGTACAAAAAATAATATAGACAGCTTTGTTCGCATGATCAGGTATTTTAAGTATTCTTATCAGGTTTGATTTATTTTATAAATATAAAACAATGATCGGAGAATTGGAATGATGTACCTGATTTATCCTCGCCGTGGCCCATGGATATGGCGGCCATGGAATAACTTTTGGCAGGCTGTGGGGTTCCTGTGCTAACTAATAAACAAAGGATTATTAATATAAAAATTGTCGTAAAGGAATATTTCTTTATTTTTATTCCATAATATAAATATTACGATTTTTATAACATATTGATTTTACTACGAAAACCTGTATCTGCCCGCCTTAAAGGGCATTTTGAAGAGAACCTTGCAGCTATATGGGTTCAGTATGGTATTTAAAAAAATTCTACACATGAAAAAAAGTGATGAGTTCCTTAGAGAACATAAATTGAGATCTGATGATGTTAATATGCAGGAGTTGGTCGATGCTTTTACTGCTGAAATGACTGCCGGACTGGAAAGTGAAGACAGTACATTGAGAATGATACCAACTTATATTGAAGCAGATAATAATTTCGTGAAAGAAGTGCCTGTTGTGGCTATAGATGCGGGAGGTACAAATTTCAGAGCTGCCCGGATAATGTTCAACAAGGAAAATAAGCTTGAGATAGGCCAGGTTATGAATGATAAGATGCCGGGTCTGGAAGGTGAAATTTCAAAGGAGGAATTTTTTGAGACTGTAGCAGGATATATAAGGGATCTCGCAAGCACGGCAGAACGCATAGGATTCTGTTTTTCCTATCCTACTGACATTCTTCCCAACAAGGATGGTATCCTTGTTCGTTTCGTTAAAGAAGTACAGGCCCCCGGTGTTATAGGACAGCTTATTGGTAAAAACCTGCTTGAGACACTGGGCACTCCTGAAAAGCAGATAGTCCTCCTTAACGATACCGTAGCCACACTGCTGGCAGGAAAGTCTGCCTCTGTCAACAGGCAATACGATTCGTTTATTGGCTATATACTTGGTACCGGGACTAATGGATGTTATATTGAGACAAACAGCAATATCATCAAGAAAAAAGATCTTGACCAGTCGAAGAGCCAGATCATAAATATCGAATCCGGCAACTTCGGTAAGATACACCAGACCGATATCGACAGTGCATTTGATCACTCAACTACTGACCCTGGTGTTCATAAGTTTGAAAAGATGATAGCAGGAGGATACCTCGGTGGGCTTTGCCTGCTGGCATTAAAGACTGCTGCTACCGAGGATGTATTCTCATCTCTTGCTTCAACAGGTATACTGTCGTTAAACAGTCTCAGTTCTGAAGAGGTAAATAATTTCCTGATAAATCCGTCTTCCGGAAGTACCCCGTTGCACATGTGTATTGCCGATAAGAGCGACAGGGAAAACTGTGCAGGTATTATTGACAGCATCGTTGACAGGGCAGCAAAACTTGTAGCAGTGAGTATGGCAGCCATCATCCTCAAGACAAACAAGGGCCTGTCGCCTGATCGACCCATTCTTGTTACCGTTGAGGGAACAACATTTTATAAGATGCATAACCTCCGCAAGTATTTTGAAAAGCACCTTGAAGGGTATCTAAGTGGTGCGATGAAGCGTTATTACGAGTTTACAGAAGTCAAACAGTCGAGCCTGGTAGGGGCTGCTCTTGCAGCTTTGATAAACTAGAAGGTAACCAGGTTCTTGAATTATAAACACTGGCTGTGAGATATTTATAAAGAATATCCTGCAGCCTTTTTTATTTTACCCTGTAAATTAAAGAGCTGCTTCCCGTCAGACCATCGGAGGTGATTCCTTCAACAGTAAGGATTACCTCCTGCGATTCGTCATTATTCCTGTAACTGAATTTTGCCTTACCTGAAGTGTCGGTACTAAGGTCCGGTTTCCAGAATAATGCGTTACCTGCCTTTTGAACATCCCGGGCAGCTTTACCGGCTGCAGCATTCCCCTTCTTCGTTACTATCTCAACAAGTCCAGAACTGTTCATGGCGGAGTATCTCTGAAGCTCTGAAGGACTTGTTGTTGCAGTTACACGGGCTATGTCGGTAACCGGAATGTTCTTCAGTATCGATGCATCAGTTCCTCTTTTAACACCGTCAATAACTATAAGAGCACCACCCTGGAAATTAACTGAGTAGTTTCCCACATTTGAGAACATGATCTTATTGTCTACAAGCTGGAAAGGCCGTATGCGGTTTATTATGTCATAGATATCCCTGTCGGCCGAGTAGCCCGTCTGTCCTTCTTTTTGTTTTGCCGCCTGTTTTCTTTGTATCTTTTTTATATCGTTTTTGCCTTCAACTGCAAAACAGTTACCCGGAAGATGGGTAATGGCCGAGAGGGCCTTCCCGAAATACATAACCAGGTCAGCATTTAAAAGCATCCCATTATCAGGCACGTTGTTCCTGGCTGATTTGATATTATTGTTTTTTTGCCCGAGTATTCCCCACCATACTTCATCCATACCATTATCGTGGCTTTGGAGATTTGAGCAGGTAATAATATTGTCTTTGACAAGTGGAAAATATTCCGGGATATAGACTGATGCGCCAACAGAGAGATTGGCAAAAAGAGGTTTGCCGTTTTGTCCTGTTACACTTACAAAACCTGTAACTTCTTCACTCTTACCGTATTCTTTTTTGTCTGTGGTAAGTATAATTACCAGGTTGTCAGGCGATGCCCCGGGCGATTTGCCGTAAGCAACCTCTTCCTTACTGTTTTGGGCTGTCGGTACAATAATACCAGCATCGATACCGGCTCCTTTCACGGAACCGGAAATATTCAGAGTAAGTGTCTCTTCAGCTTTGAATTGAGGTAATGCCAGTTCAATAACAGAATGCCCGTCTTTGCCGGATCTTGATTTTCCCCCGGATAGTACACCTCCTGTACCGCTTAGTGAAAAAGAATACGATGCTGAGGCAGTTTCGTTATTTTTCCCGGTAAAAAGCACATCAGCCTTTAAGCTTTCCCCGGGTTTATATTCTGTCCGGTCAAGCTTTATGATTGCTTTGGCCGACAGTGATTTCGGATCATGTATCTCGAGGATTCTCGAAAATATTTTACCGGGTGATATGTCTTTCATCTTAACGGTACCTGCCACCAGGACATAGTTGCCCGCATTGAGGTATCTTGAAAGTTCCAACGATCCCTGCGTACTGAAACCGTTTACAGGTATGGCATCCGAAGCCACTTCAAGTCCATCTTCATCGACAAGTGCCACAAGGAGAGTATCCTTGCCTGATTTGTAAGTGTCGGATAGGTCATTCAGTATGAAAGCTTCAAAGAAGATCGTTTCACCACTGTTGTAAACGGAACGGTCTGTCTGGAGGTAAACGGAACTGACGGAAGGATCTTTTACTTTAAGCTCTTGACCGTAAGTAATCCCGGCGGAGAAGAGGAGAAAAACCAAAATGGCAGGGATTCTATCCCATACTGTATTTTTCATTGATACTATATTTTGCGATTAAAATCATTGTGATACAAGCAATTATGAAGGGTGGCTGCATTTTGCCGGTAAATGTCACAATATGAAGCGTTACTGTCTCAACCTTCTATAACATGGTATTGTAAAGATATTTTAAAAAGTTGCATAATTCAACACCCTGGCAAAACTAATTAACTACACCATGGCATAATCGTTTTTCTGCAAGACATTGCCAGGGATGAATAAATTGATCCCCGGCACTTTTTAATCGGTAAATTTTTTCTAATTTTATACAGAATTTTATCTCTCTTCAATGAGGAATGTTGCGCTTGAATACAAGATTAAAGTAAATCGCGCCGGCCTTTATCTACCTGCGTAAAGGTCGCTATACCTCCTTTATTATATATATCTCCCGGGCATAAACATTTGATATGCCTTATTTCGTTATTTGTTGTTAGTCAAAAAAAATAAAACTCATATGGATACATTAATTATTACCGGATCGGATCTGACCATTGATGATGTTGTTGATGTTGCACGTCATGGCCGGAAAGTAGAATTACATAAGGATGCAAGGGAAAGAATAAAGAAATGCCGTGCCATGCTCGAAAAGAAGATTGAGGCACATGAGATAATGTATGGTGTTAATACGGGTATTGGGGAATTCTCAGAGGTTGTTCTCAATGATGACCAGATCAGGGATTTTCAGAAATACCTGGTTTATAACCATGCAGCAGGCATTGGTGACCCGGCCCCGCTGGAGTATGTGAGGGGTGCTATGCTTGGTCGTATTAATGTGCATGCACATGGTAATTCGGGCAACAGGCTTGTTATCACCGAGACTCTTGTAGAGATGCTTAACAGGGGCGTTACTCCATACGTGTGTCAGAAAGGATCGGTAGGAGCCAGTGGTGATCTTGCTCCGATGTCGCAGATTGCCCTGTTGATGATGGGAGAGGGAGAAGCATATTATGAAGGCGAACTGATGAGCGGTAAGGAGGCAATGGAGAAGGCCGGGATTCCGGTTCCTGGGTTGATGGCACGCGATGGTCTGGCCACTATCAACGGGTCTAATGTGCTGACTGCAATGAGCGCCATCTTTCTTTATGACGCCAACAACTGGCTTAAACAGGCAGAGATAGCTGCATCTATGTCGCTTGAAGCCCTTAAAGCTAATATGAAACCATATACTCCTCTTCTTCATGAAGTAAGAGGATTTAAAGGAGCAGTACGAAGTGCAAACGCTATCAATAAATGTGTAAGTGGCGGTGACCTGAAAGAAGGACGTATCAAATGTAAGGTGCAGGATGCATACTCCATGCGGTCAACACCTCAGGTGATAGGCGCTGCACATGATGCAATGGCTTATGCCAGGTCGCAGGTGGAGATTGAGCTCAACGGTGTGGGAGATAACCCTGTCTTTTTCCCCGATATGGATCTTCAGCTCTCAGGAGCAAATTTCCAGGGGACACCTGTCTCTGTCCCGATGGATATGGCAGGAGCCTGCATAACGATGGTCAGCGTGATGTCGGAAAGAAGGATGAACAGGCTTAATAATCCGGCCCTGAGTGTGGGTCTGCCGGATTTCCTGACAAAAGGTGCCGGTATGTTTTCAGGACTTATGCTCAGCCAGTATACGGCAGATATGCAGATAGTTGAGCAGAGGATACTATCGGCTCCGGCTTCCATACAGTCCATTCCCGCAGCAGCAGACCAGGAAGATTTTGTTTCGATGGGTATGAATACGGCAATCAAGAATTTCCAGATACTGGATAATGCTTATGGCATATTGGGAATCGAATTTATGGCTGCCGCCCAGGCTCTCGATTTCAGGAAAAAGGAATATAAGTTCGGCAACGGGGTGCAGACAGCATGGGAGACCATCAGGAAACATGTTGAATTTCTTGATATCGACAGGCCATTATATCACGATCATACTACAATGAAGAATCTCGTCAGGTCGGGAGAAATTCTTGAATCTGTTGAGAAGAAAGTAGGCAGCCTGGGATGAAATAAAGCTTAAATAATTAGCTTTGTTTCTCATTGCTGAAAACATATGTTGTCATTCAGGATCTTTTTAAAAAGGAAATATTTTGCATCTGCTTTTCTCTTTTCAAGTTTCAGCCTGATTTTCAGTACATGGGTGGTTTATATTCCTCATGTGTCAGAAAGGCTCGGGATATCTGAAGGCAAACTTGGCGGCGCATTGTTCTTCGTCTCGGTAGGAGCCTTGCTCATAATACCTTTGATGAACAGGTATGTCGACAGGATCGGAGTAGGAAGATCGGCTTTCATCTCTTTTTCTCTTTATGCCTTATCGCTTTACGGGATGTTCCTTGCCTCTTCCTACCTGTTTCTTTGTGCTGCTTTGTTCCTCTTTGGCAGCATGGGATCGGCATTTGACATATCCATAAACTCGCTGACTGCGGGTATAGAGCAGGAGTCAGGTGTGAATATTATGAGTGGCAGTCATGGCTTCTGGAGCCTTGGCGGGATGATTGGTGCGGCTGTAGGTAGTTTTATAAGTGCCAGGTTCGACAGACCACTGATACATATTACCGTGCTTGTCATTATTCTCTTCGTTATTCAGATATCGCTAAAAAATGAATATATAAATATCCGGACAGCCCGCCATGATAAGGAAGAACACAGGAAATTCAGGATCAGTCCGCTGCTGGCTTTTGCCGTCATAGGGCTTATTGTAATGGTTGCTGAAGGAGCGATGGCCGACTGGAGTGCTCTTTACCTGCAAAAAATTATAAGTGTCCCTGCCGGTCTGATAGGTTTTGGATATGCATTATTCTCCTTCGGGATGACCTTTGGAAGGTTCAGCGGCGACTCCCTGAGCGGAAGACTGGGTTCCTGGACTCTCCTGAGAAGAGCACTGGCGCTTAGTCTTGCAGGATTCATGCTTGTTCTTGTCACTTACCCTGAATGGGTATCCCTGGCAGGTTTTTTTATTGTCGGCCTGGGTTTTTCGGTTGTCGTGCCCGAGGTATTCCGGCTGGCATCGAGGGTCCAGGGCATAAAAACATCAGACGGGGTGTCTTTTATAGCTGCAACGGCAAACGCCGGCTTCCTGATGGGCCCGGTAGTCCTGGGGTTTATAGCGGAGCTTCATACTCTTCATCTTAGTTTTATGTTCCTTACAGCTTTTGTGATGATTGCTTTTGTGGTTGCTGTGGTGAGAAGGAAAAACTGAGAGCAACTGTCTAAAAGATTATGTTGAAAAGGTATCCCACAATCATGATTCCCGTTGCCAGTATCGCTGCAAAAGTGAGGATGAAGGGAAGCTTAAGTACCTTTTTGAGTATAATCATTTCAGGAAGAGACAATCCTATTACTGCCATCATAAACGCAAGAGATGTACCAAGGGAAGCCCCTTTCTCAATAAGCACCGACACAATTGGTATAATACCTGCTGCATTAGAATACATTGGTATTCCGACAATAACCGACAGGGGAACACTGTACCATGCTGATTTGCCCATAAGAGATGCCATGAAATCCTGCGGCACATAACCATGAGCACCCGCACCAACAGCTATTCCGATGGCAACATATATCCATATCTTACCAACAATCTCTCTCACTGCATTGTAACCGGATTGGATTCTTTCACTGAATACAACTTTACTGTTTTCTTCATCTTCATTTCCAAATCCGGACTGGAAGACCCACTCCTGAACCCATTTTTCCAATTTCAGTTTACCTATTATCCATCCGGCAAGTATGGCAATAACAAGTCCGGTAATAATATATATAGCGGCCGTCTTCCAGCCGAAGAGCCCCAGCAGTAGGACAACAGCCACCTCGTTTATCATCGGGGAGGCAATAAGAAAGGAAAAGGTTACTCCAATAGGTATGCCTGCCTCTACAAAACCAAGGAATAATGGGATGGCTGAGCAGGAACAGAAAGGAGTGACAATTCCCAGGGAGGCAGCCATAATATTCCCGGTGAAAAGTGATTTGCCCTCCAGCAGCCTGCGTGTCTTTTCCGGGGAAAAATATGAACGTATTATCCCGACCAGAAATATGATCAGTATCAGCAAAAGAAGAACCTTTGGCAGTTCGAAAATGAAAAACCTCAGCGACTCGGTGAAATGAGATCCTTCAGGCAGTGAGAAAACAGATCCGATAATCCAGTCTGCGACAGGCTGCAGGTAATGGTATACGACAAACCATACCGGTATAAGCAACACCGGGACGACCACCTTTCTCCTGATTGTAACGGCGCTTTCCATTTCCTAGCTGGCAGACTGGTCCGTTGTACTGTACTTTGAAAGTATTTTCTTCAACTCAGACACAGAGGGCACATAGCCTTTCAATTCAACCTTCTCATCTACTACAAGTGCAGGAGTGACCATTATATGGTATTTCATAATGTCCTGTATGTCTTCAACCTTGATTATTTCAGCATCAAATCCCTCAGTGCTTACCACCTCGCGGGCAAGTTTTTCAAGCGATCTGCATTTTGCACATCCGGTGCCAAGTATTTTGATTTTCATTTCTTTTTGTTTTTATTTCGGTATTTTCCGAAATATTATTATAAATTTTTTTATCTATTTTTTAAAAAAATCGGAAAGTAATAACCTGGCTTCCTCCCAGTTTGCCTGGTTTATACAGTACTTAATATAAGGCGGATTTATCTCACCCTGTATAAGCCCCGCATCTTTGAGCTCTTTAAGGTGCTCCGATAATGTTGACCGGGCAATGGGTAACAACTCAGCCATATCGCCACTGTAACAGCACCTGTTCAGGTTATTTGCCAGGTAATCGAGGATAAAAACACGCACCGGGTTAGAAAGTGCCTTTCCGAATCGTGCTATTCTCTCCTGTTTTTCAGAATATGGATTTTCCTTATCTGCCATTCAAAAATCATTTCGTAATTTTCCGAAACAAAATTAACAATTATTATTAATCCTTTTTACATTAACCGGTAAAATTTAAGTTTTCAATAATAATAAAAAACACCTTAATAACGCAATGTTTTTGCTATATTACAAAGCCTGATTCACATCGCGACTGAAGGGTGTAATCAGGAGAAGGCAACAGATATTTTATTTATTGCCTTTCTGACCGGTTTTATTGAAGACATTAATACTCAAAACATTCACAAATGGAAAAGAAGATCATCAAATTCGCACTTGTGTTTTCAACAGTAATCCTGTTGATGCAGGGAACAACCTTTGCACAATCATTTAGTGTGGTAACAGACAAACCTGAAAACGGATCCTTTACTATTGATCCGCCTTTACCGGCAGATGGTAAATATCCTGAAGGGACTGTTCTGACTGTTACTGCAAAACCTGATGCAGGTTATGTACTTGATGCAGGATATTATTCAATACCGGGTATGTGGGGACAGATGTACCATGAATCCATGAAGTCTCCGTTTAATGTTACAGTAGACAGGGATATGCATATAGGAGTATCCTTTATCGAAAAATCGGCTGTGGATCATATTAATGTAACGCAGGACATTGTGTATGCAAAGCCGGGTGTCAAGACATTGAAATATGATGTATATTCTCCGAAGGGAGCGAAGAACCTGCCATGCATTATAATAATACATGGGGGCGGATGGGTATCAAATGATGAGAATATAATGAGGGGTCTTGCGCGGGAGCTTACCAAAGGCGGAAGGTTCGTGGTATTCAGTATCGATTACAGGTGGGCCGGGAAAGCAGATGGCGATAAGAAAGGAAACACTATGGCAGATCTTATTGAGGATGTATTCGGTGCGATTGTTCACATCAGGGAGCATGCTGCGGAATATGGCGGCGATCCTGATAAGATAGGACTCACTGGCGACAGTGCCGGAGGTCATCTGTCCGCTGCATGTTCCCTGTTAACCGATAAGATTGGATTGGGTGGTTTTGGTAAAACACCGGGTGTTTTTGAGTTTAAGCCTTCCTATATGCCAAAGAACAAAACAATAGAACAGGTCAGGACAGAGCTGATGACCTCAATAAAAGCTGCAGCACCAAGCTATGGCGTTTTCAGTGCAAAACTGCTTAATCTCTATACCGATAATCCCGATGCCACACCTGCATGGAAGGAAGGCATTGCCCCAATTAATAATATTCCTGAGGTGAATGTAAGGTCAGTACCACAATATCTCACACGAGGTACCAACGATCCGCTTATAAAGGATGTTGATGTAAAGGAATATGTTGATGCTCTTGTAAAGAAGGGCCAGCGTGTTGAATATGTACAGGTTGGAGGTGCCAGCCACGCATTCTTTGATTGGAAACCCGATCCCAGGACAAAAGCTACCTTCTATAAGTATGGAGTTTATTACGCTGCTGAAATGAAAGCTTTCTTTGAGGATGTAATTTACGGGAGTGTTCTTTGCCAGTGAACTGTTCATGGTATCATGATTTACATCATTGAGTCAGGTTTAAGGTTTTCTTTTTTTCAAACAGGTCTGTTTTCTGCATCTGATGCTGGCAGGGTAGCCTGTAATACCCTATATTTGCCTCACATTTAATAGCAGTGAAATGATTACAACAAAAGGACAGCTTATAGATATTAACGGAACGGTTGAATGGCTTTTATTTCACAGGCTTACCAAAAAAGTGAATCCTGTCGATTTTCTTACTCATACCGACAGCATTATAAAGTTTCCAAATTTCCTTTTCACAATCTCATACCTGGTAATGATATTCCTGCCCGTAGAAATGAAAACGAAATTTCTGGTTCCGGCAAGCCTGTATTTCTGCGGCCAGATAATGATAAACCTGAGAATAGGGGCATTCATCTTCAGACCACTAAGCTTTCCTATGCTTATCTTTATGAAGTTCGAACCTCTTGTGGTTATGATAGTTTTTGCAGCAGGTTTCTTTTTCCTGGGCTGGTGGAACCTTGTCGTTATCCCAGCTTATCTCCTGGCCGCCGGAACTGCCATTCTGATACTTACATCTAACCAGAAAAAATTCTACAGGCAGCATTACCAGAAGAATGTAAGTAACTTCCAGGTTGTTAAAAACAATGCTTTTCTGATGGCTTACAAATACTATGCATCAATTTATAAATTGCCTGTAAGCAATTCACCGACGAACGAGGAAATCGAAAACAAGGACTGGCTTAAACCTTACAGCTTTATGCGTAAACACTGGTCAGAAATTGAAGAGCATTTCAACAGGAAGGCAAGGTTATACTGGAGGATGTATCTTCATATCGACAATAAATAAACCGTTAAACAGTCCTTATAAAGTGCAGGTGCACTTCAGGCCCTGTCTTTTTTTAGTTCCCTGTTATTGAAATACATGGTTACAAATACTATTCCCACTATCAGGTAAAGAAAAGAAAATGTGGCCTCCTTAATTTCAATTACAGGTTGCTCCTGGCTGTACATCCAAAGCCTTTCAGCCAGTTTGGATAACAAATGAGCAATAACAAAAAGAGATCCGAGCCACAAAGGAACTACTGGGAAATGAAGTTTCTGATAAATCCTGCGGAAAAATGAAAACAAATGATCTGAAAGGGGAATCAGGAAACAGTATATTAACCAGATCAGGGCAAACAGCCTTGCAGATGATACCCATAACGACAGACCTGTTTTAACTACTTCCCTTTTATCGTAACTTTCAAAAAACCAAAGGTTATGTATGTTTGTTTCATCCTGAGAGTTTACAGCACTCATAGCCATAGGTGTTTCAATACCGAAAATTCTTTGACCCCAGCTGATCTCTTCGCCGAAACAAATAAAGAAAAACAGGGCAAGTAGCAGGAAATATATATTCCTGTTGAAATTGAAAACATATTTTTCTCCGGTTGATTTGGATTTTATGTAGAGAAACAACATTAAAAATGATGTAAGCAGGAAAGTGATAGCCTGAAAATTCTCATAGAAATGGTCTTCTTCTGTCAATGCAAATACAGTTTTGAACTTAAATGCAAATAGCGGGATGTACATTATTAAAATCAGCAGAAGGATGAAAATAAAGTACTGGTTGGTTTTAGTTTTAAAAATCATGGCAGATTCATTAAGAGTGTTAGCAATAAGGTTTTTAGTGTTGTGATGAATAACCGCTCATTTGGAATAATGAGTTCATAAATTTATACATAATAAAATTTTTTGCAATAGTGTAACTTGCTTTATATGTGTCAAATACAAGAAAATGATAAACGTTTGTCACCAAAAAAAACACATTTAAAAAACGAATTTGATTATTTGTCAGGAAAAATCTTTCTTTTATCAAATATTGAGAAAAGACTGTTTTTTCTTTCATCACTGCCAGGCTTATCACGCGATTTTCAAATGAGAATGGAATTTATCATCGTCTCTGTCACATTAAAATTATCCGACTCCGGCAGTCCGGAATAATTTATTAAATTTGTATGGTGGCGATGGAGTTCGCCCTTAACCGCTTAGGCTGATAACTCCTGCAATAAAGTATTGGAGGTCTTTATGACAGATATCCTGAAAACGGCGGTATGTCTTTTGAATCAATCCCTGGATGTTTCCTTTCAGTTAATGCTACTTCTGCGGAAGGCTTTTCATTATTTATATACGACACCTTAACACTCAGGAAGTATTGTATTATTAAAAACGAAATGTTTCTTAATAAAAAATTATGCTATGGAAATTATTGATGTACAAGCTCTCGAAATCCTTGACTCCCGCGGAAATCCCACGGTTGAAGTCAGCCTAATCCTCGAAGACGGAACTGAATCAAGGGCTGCTGTTCCCAGTGGTGCCTCTACGGGCGAACGCGAAGCAACCGAGCTGCGCGACGGTGATAAAAAAAGATACCTTGGGAAAGGTGTTCTTAAAGCCGTCGAAAATGTTAATAAGGTTATTGCAAAGGAGATAACCGGTAAGTATATCTCAAGCCAGCGCGAGCTCGATTATATGATGATTGATCTTGACGGCACCAAAAATAAATCAAAGCTGGGCGCCAATGCCATATTGGGAGTCTCAATGGCTTTTGCAAGGGCTGAAGCAAGCAGTTCTGGTATTCCTCTTTACCGTTACCTGGGGGGCAGTAATGCATACCTGTTGCCTGTCCCTTGTATGAATATAATAAATGGAGGTAAACATGCCGATAACAATGTCGATTTCCAGGAGTTCATGATAGCTCCTCACGGTGCCTCTTCTTTCAGGGAGGCTATCAGGACCGGGGAGGAGGTCTTTCATACACTTAAGGCTGTCCTGAAGGCAAAGGGTTACAGTACCGGCGTTGGCGATGAAGGCGGGTTTGCCCCTGATCTTAAATCAAATGAAGAAGCCATTGAGGTTATTCTCGAAGCTATAGTCAAGGCCGGATATAAAGCCGGCGATGAAGTGAGCATATGTCTCGATCCGGCCGCAAGTGAATTATGGGAAGACGGGAAATATAAAATGTTCAAGAGTACTGGCAAGTTTCTTACAAGCGATGAGATGGTAAAACTGTGGGAGAGCTGGGTTGACCGGTACCCGATAGTACTTATCGAGGATGGACTTGCAGAGAATGACTGGACCGGTTGGAAAAACATGACAGACGTTCTGGGGAAAAAGATGGAAATTGTCGGCGATGATCTTTTCTGTACCAACAAGGCTATTCTTAGTGAAGGCATAAGCAGGGGAGTTGCAAACTCAATACTGATAAAACTTAACCAGATTGGAACTGTAACTGAAACGCTGGAAACCATTGAAATGGCTTACAAGAACTCCTATAACTGTTTTGTATCCCACCGCAGCGGAGAAACAGTCGACAGCTTTATAGCCGATCTCACTGTAGGTGTCAATGCCGGTCACCTCAAAACAGGAAGCGGATGCAGGGGAGAAAGAATTGAGAAATTCAACCAGCTTCTGCGCATCGAAAATAATTTTGGCAGTAAGGCTTTATTTGCCGGTAAAAAAGCTTTTAAGAATGCAGTATAAAGTGGATGCCCTGCTTTTTTCTCAGTCCTGTCGCATTTGAAATATTGGGAATATAGCTGTAATGCATAGATATTAAAGTCATTATCTGACTCAGCTATAAACCAGTGAAGGTATATGGTTAACTGCCGCTACCCGTATTCTCATGTGTGTGATCAGGCTACTTATGCTCTGTGTGTATGTTTGCAGTATTTTTTATTTGACTCGCGATGATACCTTTCCTAACTTTGTTTAAATGAATCGCCGACATGGGAAGCCTGGTACCCGGTTATAATTACGATATTTTTATCTCCTACCGACAGAAGGATAACAAACATGATGGTTGGGTGACAAAGTTTGTTAATGACCTTAAAGGTGAGCTGGAAACAGTATTTAAAGAAGAAATAAGTGTTTATTTTGATGTCAATCCGCACGATGGGATTCTTGAGACCCACGATGTGGATGAGTCACTCAGGGAGAAGCTTAAATGCCTTATCTTCATTCCTGTTGTTTCAAAAACATATTGCGATCCTAAGTCATTTGCGTGGGAACATGAGTTCAGGGCGTTCATCAGGAAGGCCTCTGACGATCAGTTGGGTTTGAAGGTTATGCTGACAAACGGGAATGTTGCAGGAAGGGTATTGCCTGTTCAGATACACGAACTGGATTCCGCCGATAAATCTGTCATTGAGAATGAGCTGGGAGGAGTGCTCAGATCCGTTGAGTTTGTTTATAAGGAGCCGGGTGTGAACAGGCCGCTTACTGCCGGCGACAGGGAAGAAAAAAATAAGTGCGGTACCAATTACAGGAACCAGATCAACAAAGTGGCCAATGCAGTGGCTGAGATACTTGACAGTATTGTGAGTAAGGGTCAGGAACCCGGAGTGGGGAAAACAGCGGATCCGGAAAATGTAAATAAGGATTTAAAACCAGGAAGGAGACTTTCCTTACGTCGTTTAATAACCAGGCAAAGAACCGGAAGAAGCAGGAAAACTATTCTCACCTTCGGATCCGCAGTAATAACAGGAGCCATTCTCAGCCTGTTGATTTTTACAAGCGGCAGCTCATTGCCCTTCAAGGAAAGGGACTGGATAATAGTGGCAGATTTTGATAACCAGACAAATGATCGTGTTTTTGATAACACACTGTACACTGCCTTTACAATAACTTCAAACCAGTCGCGATACGTCAACATAGTACCCAGGTCGAGAATGATTGAAACAATGCGGCGTATGAAGCTGGAAGGAGCTTTTTATGTTGATGAGAAAATTGCAAGGGAAATGGCCGTCAGGGAGGGTATTACTCTCGCAGTAATTCCTTCTATAGCCAATATAGGTGATAATTTTATCCTGTCTGCCAGGATTTTAAATTCCGGTACCGGCGAGTATCTTAAGTCGGAAATTGTTTATGCCGGAACTTCCGCTGATATCCTGCCTGCTATAGATATTCTCAGCAGGAAGATAAGAAGGGACCTGGGGGAATCGAGATTCAACATACGTATGCAGGATAAGCCCCTGAAGAAGGTGACTACTTCATCTCTCGACGCTCTGAAGATGTACAGCCTCGGCATAGACAGTCATTTGCTAATGGATTTTGAGAGCGCAAGGGATTTTTACGGGGAAGCCCTGAATATAGACACCGGTTTTGTGGCTGCCAAAGCCTCGCTGGGTAATCTACTCATTGAACGTTTTAATGAGGCTGAAGGAAGACTTTACCTTGAGGATGCCATGAGGAATATTGACAGGTTAACCGACAGGGAAAGGCTTGGAATACAGGCTTTTTATGCCGTAAGTGTACTTGGTGATACAGAAAAAGGAATAGAACTGGCAGAAATGAGAAGCCATCTCTATCCCGATGATGCCGTGGCCAGGAACAACCTTGGGTATTATTATGCACTTAAAGGTGATTATGAGAATGCCCTGAAAGAATATAAGCAGGCTATAAGGATCGACAGGTACCAGGCTATAACTTACGGGGGTATTATATGGACCTATCTGACACGCCTTGGTGATGTCGATTCCTCCTTTGCCTGGTCGGAAAAGATGATAAAGGATAATCCCGGCAACGCCTGGGGATACTTCTACCTGGGCTCTTCATGGATATGCACCGACAGTATCGACAGGGCCGGTGAAGCATTTGAAAAGGCCAGGGAGTTAAGCCCGCGTTTAACAATTAATTTGTACCGTCTGGCTCATACCTACCGCATCAGTAACAGGTATGCGGATGCCATAAATGTTCTCAATGTAATTCTGAAATATAACCAGGATGAATTCTCTGCATATTATGATCTTGGTATTAATTATACCGAAATGGGTGATAAAGCGGAAGGAATGAAGTATTTCACCAAGTTCCGTGAACTGGCTGCAGCGGAATGGATGAGGAGATATCCCGACTCACCCGATACATATATATCCCTTAGTACAGTCTATGCCAGGATGGGTGATATGGATATGTCGGAACAGATGCTCAGCAAAGCTCTGAGTCTCGATACAGGTAACTACAGGAGGCTGGCAGAAGTATATTGCGTACAGGGCAGGATACCAGAGGCCCTCAAAACACTTAAGAAGGCTCTCGATTCAGGCTACAGGGATCTGAGTTGGCTGAGGATGAGCCCGGAGTACCAGAACCTGTATTACGATACAAGGTACAGGGATCTTCTTAATAAGTATTTTAACTGAGATCTGTTTTCACCTCTTCGTTTCAACTGCCTGCCCCGAGAAAATTACCTTTGTCCTGTTTCTCCGGTATTCTTTTCAGTGCTTGACTGTCCACTCGTTATTCTCCGGATTAACATCCGGCAGTTGCTGATCCGGATCAACCACAACAGATCGTAGCGGTTGTGTGGAATGGTATGTGTATTCATAGGTGCTGCCCGACTGCCAAATCTCAACGGGCAGGTAAACGTCGTTCACCTTTCCGTCTTCCTCTGTTATTCTGAGCCTGACAGGCATTACCATCTTCTTAAGGTTGACAAGTGTGATGAGGGCACCCATGGATGGATCGTCCTTAACGTAACTTACACTTTTAATACCCTGGTCAAGGGTGTATTTTTTGTAAAACCATTCATTCCAGAACCAGTTAAGGTCTTCACCTGTAGCATTATTCATCAATCGGAAGAAGTCGGTGGGAGTGGGATGTTTATAAGCCCATTGTTTTATGTATTCACGAAAAGCATAGTCAAACCGGTCCGGGCCCAAAATGTATTCCCTGGCAATCACAAGTCCAAGGGAGGCCTTGTAATAACTTAATTTATGCCCGTCTGCTCCCTGGAGGTCTGCCATGCTCATAATATTTTTTGCACCCTGACTTACGAGGTAAGGGACGATGTCTCGTGCAGGATTTTTTCCTTCCGGATCATATTCCCCATCTCGCTTGGGGCCGAACTCACCTTTATTGAAGTCATCCTGTGCATAGATATCAATGAATGTGTTAAAACCTTCGTCCATAAACGGGAAGCGACGTTCATCGGAACCAACTATCATGGGAAACCAGTTGTGCCCTATCTCATGTGCCGTGACAAGGTATAAGATATGCGGACTCCTGGCTTTCCATGAACAGAAGCTTAAACCCGGATATTCCATTCCGCCTACAGGGCCTGCAACATTAAAGGCAACGGGGTAGGGGTAGGGGAACCAGTTTTTTGAGAAGTGCTCTACAGAATATTTGAGGTATTCGGTTGACCTCGTCCATGCAGTATCGGCACTGCTCTCAACTGGGTAAACAGACATTGCCAGCGATGATTTACCTCCAGGGAGACTGATTCTTGCCGCATCCCAGATATAAGCTTTGGAGGCAGCCCAGGCCACATCCCTGCTGTTATACATTTTGTAATGCCATGTAAGCATACCATCCTGAACCGGCCTGGCAGAGGCTTTACCTGCTTCATCAGGACTGATAATGTATTGTGTTTTATCACTTTCAGCAGCCTTTTTCAGTCTTGATATTTCTTTTTTCGTAAGCACCTCTTCCGGATTAACAAGCTCTCCCGATCCTGCCACAATCATGTTCCAGGGAACAGTAAGGGCATAGTCGAAATTACCATACTCGCAATAGAACTCCCCTTCTCCAAGGTATGGCAGCGTGTTCCATCCGCGCAGGTCATCATAGACACACAGCCGGGGGTACCATTGGGCAACATCATATATTGTGCCTTTTTGAGACTTCACCCGGCCTGTCCTGAACTGCCTCTCACTTATTTGAAAAGAATATTCTATCTCTGCCTTAAGCTGTCCGCCATGTGCATCGAGTGAATTGCCAAGCCTTATCTGCATCCTCGTATCTGAAATAATGTAACTGGCATCGGTGAGCGTATTACCGCGGATAATTTTTACCGACTTAATTAAAAACCCATTGGTACTTGTCGGTATCTTTTCAGCAAAGCTGCCCCGCGATCCTTCTTTAAATGCATTCTGGCCCAGCTCAAGCCAGAGGTAATCCAGTTTATCCGGACTTTTATTTGTATATGTGATAGTTTCAGAACCGGTAATAGTCTGCGTTGTTGTGTCAAGTGTTGCTTTGATATTATAATCGGCCCTGTTCTGCCAGTAGGTGTCAGCCGGTATCCCTGATGCGCTTCTGTAGGGTGATTCCGCAGAAATCAGGCGATCAGAATTAAAGAGGCTGAACTGGTCATAAATGCTTTCCTGTTGTGCCCGGGCATATTTCCAGGGTATGATTGAAAAAAGAATAATTCCGGTGAAGAGGTACCCGTGTTTCATGAGTAATTATTTTTTCTGATGTGTTTTTAAAACAAGCCAACTAAGATATGTATTTATTTAATTCATGTGTCGTGATATTTACAATAGAGCATGCGGCATCTTTGTTATAAACTACCGTACAGCATTGTGCCAGATACCCGTATTCCTCAATAAATAGCTATATTTGCGGCTTTTACGAAATATGGATATTTCCGGCCGACTAACATACCGCAGGATCTTTCTTTTCTGGGGACCACTGGCTCTGACATGGCTTATAATGGCCTTTGAGCAGCCTTTCCTTATCGCTTTTATTGCCAGGCTGGATGAGGCAAAATATAATCTTGCAGCTTTTGGTATAGCCGGCTCATTTGCCCTTATTATCGAATCACCGATAATAATGCTGATGAGTGCTTCCACAGCCCTTGTCAAAGGTCGCTATTCGTACAGGAAACTCAAGAAATTTACCGATATACTTAATGCAACTATCACCGGACTGCAGCTCATACTTCTCATACCGCCTGTATTCAATTTTATTGTCATAAGACTGATGGAAGTCCCGGAGAATGTTGCAGGGCTTGCTCATACTGCTCTTGCTATTTTCCTCCCATGGGCAGCCTCTATAGGCTACAGGCGGTTTTACCAGGGCATACTCATAAGTAATAACCTTACTCGACGGGTAACTTATGGCACTATTGTCAGGCTGTCGGTTAATGTGATAATGGGACTGGTTCTATACCTGGCCGGGACAAAAGGAGCGTATGTAGGAGCAGGAGCTATGGCGCTGGCTGTCTTAAGTGAAGCAGTTGCTTCAAGGTTCATGGCATCAGGTGCCATTAAGAGCCTCATGGAAGTCAGGGATATGGAGAACAGGGATCTTAGACTGCGTACCATAGCCAGGTTCTATTTCCCCCTGGCATTAACCTCGATGCTGTCGCTTGGAGTACAGCCCTTTGTGACCTTCTTCCTGGGAAGAAGCAATATGGCAGTTGAATCACTCGCAGTTTTGCCGGTTGTTAGTTCTCTCGTTTTTATTTTCCGCAGTATGGGACTGTCGTACCAGGAGGTTAATATTGCCCTTATTGGAAAGGAAAAACAAAACTACAGGTTACTAAGAAGTTATATGCTGATGTTGACTATTGCGGTAACCTCCCTTATATCCCTTGTGGCTTTTACCCCCCTGTCTGATCTGTGGTTTGTAAAAGTATCGGGTCTGAGCACAGAACTGGCAGGACTGTCATACCTGCCTCTCAAAATAATGATTTTGCTTCCGGCCCTTACTGTCTTTCTTAATTTCCAGAGATCGTGCCTTATAATAAACGGTAACACGGCACCAATATCAATTGCAACAGCAGTTGAGCTTGCCGTGATAATAATTGTTTTACTTGTTTGTGTTGTGTTCCTTAACCTTATTGGGGTCGTTGCAGCGTCACTTGCTTTTGTCGCAGGGAAAGCCTTATCTAATTTCTACCTTGTTCCAAAATATGCATCGATAGTAAAAAAATGGAAGGTATAAGGAGATTATGAAAAATGTGTTCGCATTTATTCTGACTATTAGTAACAAAAAGGAATTTTAAATGTTAATTATATGATATGAAAATACTCATTTTGTGCACAGGCAACAGTTGCCGCAGCCAGATGGCTGAAGGATTTCTGAAATCATTCGATAAAAACCTTGAGGTATTTAGTGCTGGGACATCTCCGTCGGATATTATACATCCCAAAGCTGTAAGTGTTATGGCAGAGCTGGGAATTGACCTGGGGTCAAACAAGCCAAAATCAGTGGATGAGTTCCTGGATGAAAATTTCGATTACGTTATCACTGTCTGTGGTGATGCAAAAGAGAACTGCCCATGGTTCAATGGAAATGTGAAGAACCGAATGCATATAGGATTTGATGACCCTGCAAAAGCTACAGGATCTGAGGAAGAGATATTAAGTGAGTTTCGCAGGATAAGGGATGAGATTAAAGATGATTTTTACAAATTCTATAAGGAAATAAGCTGAACTGATTCATCCGTTCACCAACAATATCTTTCCTGCCGACATATTGCCTGTGTAGCTCTCAATGGCATTTTGCACTTCTTCCAGGGGAAAGCGTTCCCTCACATCTATCTTAAGGTCGTGGCTCATAAGGCGGCTGACCTTTATGAGGTTGAGCATATTTCTCAACAGCCCGTTCTCCTGAGCCTTGTTTCCCAGGTAGAACCCCGAAATTTTAATATCCCTTTGGATAAAGCTGGCCGGATCTACCTGTATCGCGTCAGTTATCGACATGTTACCATAGATAACAATGGAACTTTTAACGGGCAAAGCATCAATCATCGCTGTAAGTGTCGGACTGCATATTGAATCGAAGAGTATTGTAGCCTTCAGCTTTTCAGATAATTCTTTGAGTTCTTCGATGAACCCGGGCGATGATGTGTCAATAACATGATCCGGGACGGATCCTTCAATGGACTCCATCTGCTTGCTGTTCCTCACAAGATTGACAACAGGGATACCTTCCTTACGGGCCAGCAGTCTGACCATTTTTCCCAGGGCACTGGCACCCGGATTAAGGATAAGGGCCCGGTGCTTATTCTTCTTTACGATCTCAATGAAGGCCAGTGCTGTAAGCGGATTCACAAGAGACATGGAGCCCTGTTCATCAGTGACCTTCCTGCTCAGTGGAAAACAGCTGCCAGCAGGAGTGACCATATATTCTGCCCAGGTGCCACTTGTCTCATGATGAGCCGAACAGGCTACCCTTTTGCCAAGCCATAATCGGGGCAACAATCCTTTGCCTGCCTTAACTACAGTACCACTTCCCTCCAGCCCGGGTATAAAGGTGTTCAGATCGGAATCCCTGTGAGCGTTTCGAACTCTTGTCAGATCTGATGGATTTACAGGAGCAGCAGCAATCTTAACAAGAACTTCTGATGGTCCCGGTAATGGAACAGGGACCTCTCTTACAGAAAGTTGCTCGCCTGGTTTGTCAATAAATACGGCCTTCATGGTTTTGGGAATGGTTCTCCTGGCTGACATATTCTAATCATTTATTGTTTAAAAGTGGCAAGTTAGAGAAAATTTTGCGCATGCCTGCAATGAAATACTCAGGCCATATAGCTGATTCCCCGGTGGAATTACTATAATATATTTTACCTGTTCATCAAATTATTATTTTAATTAATTGGTAAATCATTTTAGGTTGCTATTTTTGGAATGCAATGCGATTCAAAGGGAAAAGCTGTTGATCACGTTCTGAATATGAATCATTGATATTTCATTTATGTTTTGTTTGTTTTGGTTTGTCAGCCAACAGACAGGTACAGAATATATAGTTCATTATTTTAATTAGTTGTCATTATAAACCTGATTATTAATTTACTATGAAAAAAGCAATTGGATTTACACTGTTCATTTTAATTGTTTATTTTTTTTACTCATGTAAGAAAGACAGTCCGGTCATTCCAACATTAACCACATCAGGTATCTCAGGAATAACTGCTAATTCAGCAGTATCGGGCGGAAATATCAAAAGTGATGGTGGCGACCAGGTTGTTTCCGAGGGTATATGCTGGAATACATCCGGCGATCCTGTCACAGATGATAACAAAATATCAACCAACGGGAGTTCAACATTATTTACAGGTACTATGACAGGGTTGGATCCCAATACTACTTATTATGTACGGGCATGGGCCACAAATGGAGTCGGTACAGGTTACGGACAGTCAGTGACTTTTAAGACGGAAGGAGATAATCCGGTAATCACTGTTCTGAATGTTACAGGCCTTAGTACTGTATCGGCAACAATAAACATGAAGGTTAATCCCGGATACCTTGCTACAACGTACAGGATATTGTGGGGTACAGGCACTGATTATGGAAATACCTTTGTTCCACAGGAAAACAATTTTGAGGGAGGCAGTGATGTCAGCATAAGCAGCGAACTGACAGGACTGGCTCCCGGAACTACCTATCATTACAGGATAGAAGCCACAAATGAGCTGGGATCGACACAGAGTGTTGATAATACATTCAGAACACTCGGCGATATACCATCGGTAACTAACCCTGTATTGTCGGAGTACACAACCGGTTCAGTTGATATTACAGCATGGGTTAATCCTGAATACCTTGCATCGGCAGTCTTTGCAGAATACGGGACTTCGGTGAGTTACGGAGATATAACGGGAACAGGACTGGATTCACTTGAGGGCAGTACGGCTGCTGAGGTCAAAATACATATTGAAGGGCTTACACCGGCAACTGACTATCATATCAGGATTAAAGCTGCAAATGAGATGGGTGAATCATACAGCGATGATATTACCTTCACAACCTATGCTGCAATGGACTATGACAGTAACTATTATTACAGTGTGAAAATAAATGACCAGGAATGGCTTAAGGAGAACCTGAGAAATACTCATTTCCAGAATGGCGATGCAATACCTGATGTGACTGATGCAACTGCATGGAGCCAGACAACAGATCCTGCATATTGCCAGTATAAAAATGATCCTGCTGCAGCTGATGTTTATGGTTACCTTTATAATTTTTTTGTTGCTGCTGACAGCCGCAATGTATGTCCTGTCGGGTGGCATGTGCCTGCACTTGATGAGTGGAACACACTCATAACATACCTTGGAGGCGACACAGTAGCTGATAAAAAAATCAGGGAGACCGGAACAGATCACTGGCTTACGGACACGGGAGTTACTAATGAATCAGGAATGACAGTGCTGCCTGCCGGGAACCGTGAGAGAGACGGTGCCTTTTTTAATCTTCGTTACGTATCATTTTTATGGTCCTCATTTGATGGAGCCGTAGGATATGCATCCGGACCCTGGATTATAGCGATGTCTTATAATTCTCCCGGGATTTCAGAGAATCCGTATAGTACTAACTTCGGGGCCAGCATAAGGTGCTTGAAAGATGTTGTAACAAAGTTAGTTTTTTCTGATATATCAGTTTTTGAATTTATATTTCAAAAATGGAGTAATCTCCATTCAAACAAATATTGAAAAAACTGGATGAAAAACCTTTGTCTTTCTGTTATTACAGGTTATTTTCCTAACTTAAATCCCGGAGGTTTCAGGGAAATTGTGACTCATGATTTGTAGTTGGAGCCCTGAGTCTTCCCGGAGATATCTGTGTAAGTCTTCAGTTTACCGCCAGCCGGGCCACTGAACGTTCGGATGCTTTAACGGTCGGATTATAGGATAAACTATTACAATGAGATTATCAGCGAAAGCAATTCCTTATCAGGAATACCAAGCTTTGCACTTAATGCCTCTATCATATCTTTCTCTTCACCAAGCTTATAATCGAGGTCCTTGTGAGAAAGACTCTCAAATTTCTTCAGGAGTTTTTCCTTCCTGTTATCCCAGTATCCTCCTTTCTCCGGTTTCATGACTCTTCGTTTTTATTCTTTTAATATTAAGACCTTTACTATATAGACGAACCCTTTCGCAAAATGTTGCATTTTATGCCGGAATTTACGTAAACGGCGGTTTTTTGCCGGTGAATGGAGCCGCGGTAAGCAGCAACCAGCGACCGGCACCCGGAAGACCTGGGACAGGTACACGATACAAAGTATGCGGTGCAGGCTGGTCGGTTCTTACCTCATATCCCCCAATATTTTAAAATATGTATATTTACACTATATGTTAAATACTAACCAACAATCATTCTAACGACATGTGTTTTTCCCCTGAGGCAAGTTTTACAGGCGGAGCAATTATTTCCGCAATTGGCGTTCTTACAGTAAAAAAGGTCCATAAGCCTTCCCAGGTACTATTCGCCAGCATTCCGTTGTTTTTTGGTCTTCAGCAGTTTGCAGAAGGCAGCCTGTGGCTGATGCTTCGATCGGGTGAAGTAAATATGTTCAGGGATATCTCAACGTATATATTCTTAATAATGGCCCTGGTGATCTGGCCTGTGATGATACCTCTTTCGGTATTGTTCCTGGAAGAGTCGAAAAGGAAGAAGAAGATACTTACCGGGCTTCTTCTTGCGGGGATCGTACTGGGAGGTTATTATGCATTTTGCCTCGCTACTTATACAGTTACCCCGGAGATCCAGGGGTATCATATTAAGTACCAGAATGATTTTCCGCGATCCATAGCCCTGGGGGCTTTCATAGTATACCTTGTGGCAACCCTTACGCCGCTGTATGTATCAAGCTACAGGAAAACTCATCTTCTGGGTATCCTCATGACATTATCATGCCTGGTTACCGCGATCTTTTTCACCCAGTATCTCACTTCGGTATGGTGTTTCTTTGCTGCGCTCATCAGCGTGGTCATCCTGTGGATACTGACCGATGTGAAGA
>JBJKPQ010000134.1:0-15992 GCA_046706305.1 Bacteroidales bacterium | reverse complement strand
CCTACCATACCTGTTGTACCTGTTATAATTATCCTCATAATTAACTTCGTTTTACTGTAAAATTATTGAATTTTTTTGGTATAGTTGACTAATACAGACCGGTATATATATTGAAAACACCCGGCATTAATTCAGATATGATCACGGCACGGCCAGGGAAGGAACTACGCAAATACTTCCATTCTTAAAATTGTTACTTACAAATTGATGCAACTTAAATGCAATTCGTGCGTCTTTATAACGATGAATTTATGTATATGGAACTTCCTGACATTTCACAAATTAATTAATAATAAAATGAAAAGAACCACCTCCCTCCGCAGCTTTGTCCTTCTTATCTCAATGATGACGCTATTTTCTGTGGCCCGTTCCCAGACATTTATCCCTGTGAGGGGTACAGGACCATCTGTCGATAAGAAAATTAACATCTCAGGTTTCAGGGGTATTGAGGTATCGAGTGGCATAGATGTTATACTGGCACAGGGTAACAGTGAATCTCTTACGCTTACTGTACAGGAAAACTTATTCAAATATATAACGACAACCGTTGAGAACGGGACACTGAAAATTTACTGCAGGAATAATATCAGGCCAACCCAGCCCATGAAGGCTCATATCACATTTAAGGACATAAACAGCCTTAAGGTAAGTGGCGGAGGAGATACTTACAGCGATACACCTGTCAGTCTTGCTGACCTGAATGTAAATATCAGTGGTGGAGGGGATTTTAACTCCGTTATTAATTCGGGTGTTCTGAAGTTAAGGATAAGCGGTGGAGGCGATGCCGAAATAGGAGGTAAAATAAAAGATTATATTGTTTCCGTATCAGGTGGAGGGGATCTTGAATCAAGAGTAGATGCTGCAATTACCTCCTGCAGGTTAGTAGGAGGTGGTGATCTGCACCTGAGAGATGAAACACAGTCTTCTGAGGCTGATATTGATATCAGCGGTGGAGGAGATGCAGATATTAAACTGAGTGCTGAAAAATTAAAATGTTCCGTCTCCGGAGGCGGTGATGCCTTAATCTCCGGTCAAGCCAGGGAGTTTGATATAGATGTTAATGGTGGCGGCGATGTTGATGCAAGGGATCTCTCAACAGAAACCACATCATTCAATGCAAGGGGTGGCTCAGGTATCCGTGTTAAAGTCTCGAAAGAATTATCAGGACATATATCCGGTGGCGGTGATATTTATTACTCCGGTGATCCGGCAAAGCTCTCAGTTGATGCCAGCGGAGGATCAAAGGTAAAGAGGGATTAAGGCGGCAGACGGCAGGCAAAAGACGGGAAGCGATTAAACGGCAGATAATAATCCCTGCTTTCCCCGTCACCATTATACCTTCATATCCTAAACCTTACAATATTATTTTAACAACCGCCAGATACAGCTGATGTTTTCTTCCTTCTCTGTATTACTACAGGTTTCTGTTCCGTTGATTCTCTCAGTGAAGCGCCGTTTTTCGGGGCAGCTTCCCTGGCAAAGTCACAAACAGGAATACCTTCCATATAGGAAGAATCTGTTTTACTTGAGGCCAGGTCATCCTGATGTGTAACATAATACCTGTAACCACCGGGCAGGATCTTTACATTGTTAAAACCTACCTGTCTGAACAGCATCCATGGTCCGTTTGCCTGCAACTGGTCATCGCCATACAGTACTACAGTAGTGTTGTTCCCTTTCAGTTTCCTTAGCCTTTTAATGAAATCTCTTTTTACCAGGTCGCGTGCCTGTATATTTTCAGCACCAGGTATATGACCATGGCTGAAATCATAATCATTCCGTATATCAAAGAGAACGACATTCTTCATTTTGTTATTAAGAAGGTCATTGAGTTGCCAGGGATAAAACAGGGCATCCTTATTGTTCAGGTCTTCAAGACTTGCCTGCATGTCTTCCTTATACGAAAGCAAAGGTTTTGAAATAATTATAATGCCGGCTATTATTATCGCAAGTACAACTGCAATACCGGCTATTGTAATCCACTGATTTGATTTATTTTCACCCATTGTCTGATGATTTATTTTCAATTAACTGTTGATCAGCAACCTCCTGCAACAGCACTTGTTTTTTTCCTTCTAGTGATAGTCACTGTTGCCTTTGATGATTCCACATTCCCCGTTCCGGCGCCGGTAAAATACATCATGGCACCTCTGCGGAATTCATAATCAGCGATGGCCCGGGCTGATGCCTCTTCAGAAGGTTCCTTTGGATTGATGATTGTTTCCATCCAGTTGTTAAGCCCTCCTTTCATAACATAGGTACCATTAAATCCAAGTCTTTTAGTCAGGACCCAGGCTTTGTCGGAAGCAATATCATCATTGGCTATAAATACCACACTGATTCCCGGAACACCGAAATACAGAAGGTTATTCTTATTTAAAAGGCTGTCGAGGGGTATATTAATCGCTCCCGGGAGTGAAAATTTATTGTACTCATCCTCATTCCTGACATCAATTATTTCAAGGGAGGGATCGTGCTGTATTATCATTTTGGCCACCTGGTCGGTGGACACATACCGGTTTGGCCTTACGATATCCCATAATAGTTGTTCAGGAGGAGTCTCTTTGGGCCTGTTAGTCTCCTTGAAAAACATGGTACCGAAGGCAAGGACCAGCATAAAAACGGCAAGAAAAATATATTTTTTATCCATGATTAGAATTTGTATTCTGTTATTTTTTTCCTGATGCGTCTTTCCACAAACCTGACCGCCCAGAAGGCCACCAGAGCTACAACAGTAAATGCCAGGGCAAACCAGTGTGCAGGGATACCTGTAAACTGAGTCAGTGTAATATTGCCCAGAAACCCGCTATTGAAAAATCCTGCATAAGCAGGGTAGGCCATAGTAAATACACCTATACCCAGGTAAATTCCTGCCAGGTAAGCAATTGCATCCACCTTGCCAATGGCAATAGCTGTAAAACTTGTTCCCGGGCAGAATCCCCCCATAATAAACCCGATACCCATCATCACTCCTCCCAGTATCATTGGTCCTACATAAGTTGGAAGAATGAATATCCTTTTAAGATCGATCAAACCAAAATGATCGAAATACAACAACCCTACCATGGCAACAATAACGGCTGTAAAAAAAACTCTTAGAACCACAAAGTTGTAGCCATAAAACACACCGACAATATTCCTTGAGGATGAAAAGCCTGATGATTCAAGGATAAAGCCGAATGCTATTCCGATAAGAAGGGCAATTACAAAATTCCAATTGCCGGGGATTATACCATTAGGAATTAAAGGTCCCATAATTTATATCTTTATTTGATTATGTTGTTATTATCTTAATATTTTCATCGTCAATTTTTTACTTCACCTGACCGGTGATTTTCCCGAATGTTCAGGAGGCCCTGTGATAATAAGTAATGTTATTAAATCCAGAGTTTTCTGAACAACCTGGCAACAGCATAACCTGTGCCGAATATTGCAAACATAACTATCACCCCTCCGAGGGAGAAGGTAGCAGAGCCGCTCAGTGCCGCACCACTGGTACATCCCCTTCCGAAACGGCTGCCTATTCCAAACAGGGCACCACCGATAAGGGCTGATATTATCCTTGTTTTACTGCTTATATTGGGGCTGTGTTCAACCCTGAGTTTTTTCACACGTCCAAAAATAACTCCCGATAATAATCCACCAATAAACATACCTATTGTCTCATAAACCAGCCATGAATAAAGAGGAGAGTGGCCGTCGTTTGTAATTGAAGGTCCCATATAGACATTTTCTCTTGCTTTCACTGGTGTAACAATCTCAGCCGTAGTCACCACCGCATCCTTAACAGCCCCGCTGGCTCCCAGTCCACGCCCGGTGATATAAACTGTGATCAATACCAGCAGGCCGAGAAGAACCCCGCCTAGATAAGGATTAATATATTTTGGTTCGTTTTGATTTAATTGATTCATTGTTTTTACATTTTTGGAGATTAATGGATGAAATGAGAGATCTGACCGGCTTCAACCATAATGAAACGGAACATGATCCCGCCAAACAAAACCAGGGCTGCCGGTATCCATTTTGGAACATGAAAGCCCTGTAATTCCATAGCCTCAAGCACTGCCGGAAAGATAAGTCCGAGAACAACGACAAATGACCCGAACCTTACGGTATCAGGACCTCCCAGGAATAATTTTGCGGCTTCAATTGAAGTTTGTGATCCTGCCCAAAAGCCCATGAACAGGTGGATTATGAGGAAGAGCTCTACAATAATAAATACAAGATCTATCCTGCTAAGTATCTTTCGCTCTTCAGCATCCCTGCTAATCCAGATCGTTGCAGCCAGTCCTGTTGAGAAACCCGAAACAAGGAACAGTGGTCCGAGGATGGATGTGTTCCATAAAGGACGGGCATTAAATGCCGATAATAAAATACCCGTATATATTCCAAGAATGATTGCAAAATACATCATAACCCAGGCCAGGACTACACGATATTTAATCAGCAGTGCTTCAATGCGGTTAAGAATTTCAAATTTCCAGTTCCAGCGGGGAAAAAGTTCTTTCATATAGCTCGCAACCCAGAGAATCGATAATGGTGTTATCACCATAAGAGTCCATGCACCCCAGCTCATTGGAGATTCAACACGAATTGTTGTATATAGGTTCCAGAAAAACAATTTATGTTTTAAATCCCAGAACAGTGCAATGAGACCTACGACAAGTACCACCGGAGCCAGCATCGGTGCCCATTTCACTGCAGCCTGCATCTTTTTATCCTTCCCGGCTATCACAAAATAACCGGCAAAGAACAGGATTCCGGCTGCCAGTCCGCCGAGGAACAGGTAAAATGGAATCTGCCAGTGCCAGACGTGAAGGTAAGGATCGACATTGGGTATATGACGTCCACTTACAATTAGTTCTTCGCTTATCTTATCCATTTTAATATTATTAAATCAGAAAATACAACTGAGGTTTGGTCCCGGCTTCAGGGGACAATACTTTCCACTGACGGTCTTTAAGAGCCTGTGAAACATTACTGTTCGGATCATCAAGGTCGCCAAAATGAAGACAATAGGTCGGACAAACATCGACACAGGCCGGATTCTGCCCTTTTTCAACACGCTGTACACAGAATGTACATTTATCTACATAGCCTTCGGGATGAACGTACCGGGCATTATAAGGACATGATTCGATGCAGGCACTGC
Source organism: Bacteroidales bacterium (assembly GCA_046706305.1). Lineage (GTDB taxonomy): Bacteria > Bacteroidota > Bacteroidia > Bacteroidales > VadinHA17 > LD21. The sequence goes on along the minus strand of JBJKPQ010000134.1, from coordinate 10,840 downwards.
AGCCGATACATTTATCATCAGTTACAAGCACTATACCACCTTCAACAATGTGACTGGCTCCTGTCGGGCAACAACGTACACAGGGTGCATTATCACAATGATTACACCTTTCCGACCTCAGTTCAAGGTGCAGATCGGGATATTTCCCGTTAACATTCTCCACTACCCAGTCGCGGCAGTAACCATGGGGAACATTATTCTCTGTCTGGCAAGCTACCACACAGTCGCCACATCCGACACACTTCTTTGTGTCAATAGCCATTGCATATCTCATGCTTTAACCTCCTTTCCTTCCTTATTGGGGTCATCTTTTAAAAATGTAACAAAATTACCTCGCATTCCTGCTCCACCCATTACCGGATCAACAGCAACATGTGTTATCATCGCCTCATCACTTGCCCCACGGCCATAAGCCCTTGATAGTTTCCGGTCGGAATGTCCGAATCCATGTACCATGTAAACCGAATCCCACCTGATCCGCTCAGTAATCCTTACTGCTACCGGAAATTCGGAAACGACATCATCCTGGTTTTTTAACCATATTTTCTGACCGTTCTTTATTCCCCATATACTGGCTACTTTAGGATTCACCCATACGTTGTTTTCACTCATCAGATCCCACAGGTAATGATTATTACTCGTACGACTAAATGTGTGCATGGGAGCCCTTCCATAGATCAGCCTGTAGAAATTCTGAGGAGGTTCCGGCTGTGGTTTGTAAACCGGAATGGGATCGAATCCATGATCAGCCAGGTCGCTTGAATATAATTCAACCTTCCCGGTATTTGTGTTAAAAGTATAATCCTCGTTATCTCCCAGGTAAGGTGGCCCGTTTTTCCTCGGGAAAGTCTTGATCCCGATTTTCTTCATCTCTTCCAGGGAGGTGCCCAGCTGCTTTAATTGCCAGTCTATCACCTCAGCATAATCGTTATAATTAAAGTAATCGTGAAGACCCAGCCTCTCTCCGATCTGCTTGGTGATCCACCATGCAGGCTTAGATTCATATTTCGGTTCGGCAGCCGGCATGCGAAGTGCTACATTTGGAGTACGGTTTTGGGCTGCCCTGAGGAAATCATATCTCTCAAGGTAAGTGGCTTCAGGTAAAACAACATCTGCATATCCCGTAATCTCCATTGGCATTGTATCCATTACAGCAATAAACTCAACAGCTTCAGCAGCTTCTTTGAATAATTTTTTGTCGGGTAAAGAAATTGGCAGGTTGGTACCACCAACCAGCCAGGCTTTTACCTGGTGTTTATAATTATTACGAGGGATGGATGCTTTAAGTAATTCTGTTGTAATACCCATTGTTGCCAGGGGATACCTGCCTTCATTTAAATCTTTCCAGGTCCATTCCGGCTCGGGATATTTAGGCTGAGGGAATGGAGACAGGCTCACTGCTTCAGGCAGATACAGGCTTCCTCTTTTTCCCCATGCTCCCAAAAGAGCTGTCAGTATTGCCATTGCCCGCTCCCTCTGGGTATCGTCTCCGTACCAAACGGTATGACGTCCCGGATGAATAACAACAGCAGGAGCTGCCCCGGCCATAGCAATGGCAGTTTTACGGATTAAATCGGGTTCTATCCCTGTAATGCCATAAGCCCATTCCGGGGTCATGTTTTTTACATGCTTTTTGAGAAGATCAAAACCAAAGGTGTATTTATCAACAAACTTCTTGTTATACAGATCATCATATATCAACACATTTATCCATGCCATTAATAAGGCAATGTCTGTCGCCGGTTTAACAGGCAACCAGTATGTGGAATGACCCGCAGCAGTTGATAAACGCGGATCTACAGTTATTATGGTAGCCTTGTTGCTGATAGCCGCCGACATCTCCTGTATCTGCGAGTTATGCATGTTCTCACCAATGTGCGAACCAATCAGTACAAGACACCTTGTATCGCGTATATCTGTGTTCTCAGGTGAACCGATGAAAGCTCCGAATGTGGCAAAATACGCTGCAGAACGGGGACCACGACAATTGGCGTAGGCCGGTTCGGCATTCGTTTCCGAACCATAAGCACGCATAAGGTGCTCAAGATGCGCCCCCGGGTTACCATGATTAAACAAACCAAATGCTTCTGCACCATACTTGTCCTTTACTTCTTTCATCTTGTTGGCTACCTTGTCCAAAGCCTCTTCCCAGGTAGCTTCCCTGAAATACTGTGACCCGTCATCACGGACCTCCCTTATTAACGGTTTTTTCAACCTGTCCTCGTCATAATACATGCCTATACCGCCGGTACCCCTCGGACATAAACGGCCGTTACTGTGCGGATCATTTTTATTACCTGTTATCTTCCTTATCCGACCACTTTTGTCCACATAAACCCAACCGGCACATTTCCAGAAACATACTTCACAATATGTAGGATATGGCGTCAGCTCTTCATCACTCACCGGCTTCTCCGCTTCCGGACCTAGCCAGCTGAGTATCCCGGAACCAAAGGCTTTTAAACCTACTGCCGTTATTCCGGCACCAACAGTTGATATTTTGATAAATTCCCGTCTTGTTTTCATTCCTGACTGGTTTTTTCGATCTGTTAATAAAATAACAATACAAAACTAAAAAAAACTATTATATAAATGTATATATATCTAGATAATTAGAGGTGATAGATAAATGGTTATGAACCTGCGTTCAATACAGAAAATATAGAATAATGTATATTAGTTATTTATATAACAATACTGTTAATAAAATAACAAACATGAAAAAATGGCAAACATGTAATTTAGAATGATTATAAATAGCCTTTCTTTAAAATTCCTGACAGATTAAAATACACGGTTATCAACATCACGATTTCTTTTACATGCAAATTACCTGGTGGCAATATTTTATTAATTGACTGGCCGGAATATTATTAAATAACTGTGATATTACAGGCGAACCCTGCGGCAGGCAGTCGTAGCAGCAAAAAAATCTGCAGTATGGAAATTTTAATCTCATGAACCATTCAGTGTTTTCTGCTGCCAATATGTTGTAAGTTTATTACTTTTATCGTAAATTTTATTCAGATGGAAAACACGGGTCGCCGTTCCTTTCTTCGCCTGGCAATGGCTGCCGTCATTGCCTTGTTTGTTCTTTTATGGAACAGGCTGATACGTGATCTCCTTGAGATTAAAAAACAAAAAACAAGTATTTTACCTTATAACAAAAACAAAACGGTTTCTTTCAATGGCGATTACCTTGTAGTCAATCACGATGGCAAGACTGTTGTGTTTTCAGCCCATTGCACTCATCTTGGTTGCCTCATCAACAAAAAAGAAGGGGATTACCTTGTTTGCCCATGCCATGGTTCTGAATACAACCTCGATGGAAAGGTTATAAAGGGACCTGCATGGAAGAACCTGGAAGTCATCCCCGCCAAAATTACACCAGATGGGAATCATATCGAAATTATCGGTTAACAGGAGCGGAAAGAAGGACCGGACAACATACGGAACACTGGCTCTGTCTATGTTCCTGATCGTTGTCATCTCAGGTATTCTCCTTGCCGTTCCTTTTGATGATAAAGAACCCTACCTGAGTATATCGGGGTTTTTAGTAAGCAATCCGCTGGCCTCCCTGACAAGAAATCTTCATTTCTGGAGTGCCCAGCTATTTTTGATTTTCAGCCTCATTCACCTGTACGACCATTTTCACTACAGGGAAAGTATAGGATTAAAGAAGGGTATATCATGGCGGCTTAGTCTTGGTGTATTGGTAATATTCCTTGCCATGCTCACCGGGTTCCTGCTTAAAGGTGATGCCGACAGCCTGCAGGCAAGGCAGATACTTGACACCCTGGCACAGCGTATCCCTGTTGCCGGTAACATGCTGGCATATTCACTACTGGGTGACCCGGACAGTTACCAGCTTATTTATGTTCATCATATTGCCACCTTCACTGTTCTTATAACTGTCATCATGCTGGAACACAGTCGCAGGTTCTGGCCCGCAATGAGTGACTTTCTTATTTCCCTGTCAGCTGTTTTACTGCTCAGCTTACTCTTCAGTGCTCCTCTTCATGATAATCTCAATCCTACAGTTAAAGGACCCTGGTATTTTGTCGGGTTCCAGGAGATCCTGCATTGGCTGAGCCATCCCGAATGGTCATTGTTGATCTTCCTGGTTGTCCTGATCCTCATCTATGAGGTAAACGCAGGAAGCGGGAAAGCAGTTTTTTTGTGTAAAAAGAGCCTGCTTATCTTTGCTGGAATTTATTTCCTGCTGACTGTTACCGGGCTTTTTTTCAGAGGCGAGGGATGGGAATGGATCAACCCATGGAATGACGGTTACAGGTATTCTGTACTGCATAATTTCAAATCACCCCGTGTGAGTTTTTATCCTGGTTTCAGTCTTAAAGAGGCTGCTGCTTCTCCCGTTATTATGGGCAGGAAGGAAAGTTGCCTGGTGTGCCATAAAGAACCCCATGGATTTGCAGATGCACATAAGCCGGGAGCAATCGGATGTTTTTCATGTCACGGAGGTGATCCTTTTGCCATCGCAAAAAACCAGGCACACAGGGGAATGATACTAATCCCCGGAGACCTCTCAAATGCAGACCAGACGTGTGGTACAACGCAATGCCACCCCGATATTGTACAACGTCTTCCGTCGGGATTAATGTCGACTTTAAGCGGAATGATAAGCGTCGACAGGTATGTGTTTAACGAACAAAATAATCCTGACATTCTTACTGATTTAAATACCCTTGGAAATTCGGCCGCCGATGTTCACCTTAAAAATCTCTGCGTACGATGTCACCTTGGTAATCCGAAAACGGCATACGGCCCGGTGAATGAAACGAGCAGAGGCGGCGGTTGCCTGGCCTGCCACCTGAATTACACTAAAGAAGCTCAGTCGGAACTGAAGCGTAATCCTGATACCCTTCTCCATTCTCATCCTTCTGTCAGCCTGAAAATTACTGACGACCATTGTTTCGGCTGTCACAGTCGATCGGGTCGTATATCCACAAGTTACCAGGGCTGGCATGAAACAACTCTTGAGCCGGGTCAGATGCCCGACAGCACTAACTTCAGGCTTGTTGAAGGAAGCCGTGTATTTAAAAAGGAACCGGAAGATGTTCATCATAAACTGGGACTGGAATGTATCGATTGCCATCATTCGTATGAGGTTATGGGCGATGGAAAAAGATACGGGCATGAGGAAGAACAGGAGGATGTACAGTGTGCCGATTGTCATTTCAGAGACAATCCATTGACAGTGACAACTGACAAGCTTGATAATGAATCAGCAAAAATAGCAGCACTGCGATTTGGGAATATTGAAAACAGGAACTTCCTGAAAACCCATAAATACGGGCATGCTCTCATCAATACATATATAGAAAATGATTCAGCTGTGTTCCTTACCAAAAACACCGGCAGGAAAATGTTAATGAAGCCGCCTGCTCCGGTTTGTACGCGCGACAAAGCTCATAACGGAATGACCTGCTCCGCCTGTCATAGTGCCTGGGCTCCTTCCTGTATTGGTTGCCACAACACCTATGATCCGAACAGTCCCGGTTACGATATGCTGACAAACAAGGATGTAAGGGGTAGCTGGGTTGAATATATAGGTAACTACTCACCACAGGAACCGGCCCTGGGCATCAGGACTACCGGAAAGGCCAGGGAAATTATTCCCGTCATACCCGGGATGGTGCTTACAATCGACAAAACATCCTTCCCCGGGTCAACAGGTGATTCAATCATCTTTCACCGGCTCTTCGCTCCTATAGCTCCTCATACAACTGCAGCAAAAGGTCGCAATTGTAAAAGCTGCCATAATAACCCGGTTGCTCTCGGCTATGGCCGGGGAAAACTTAATTATACAGTTTATAACGGCCACGGGGATTGGACCTTCGAACCATATTACCAAAACGACATTCATGATGGGCTGCCAGCCGATGCCTGGACAGGTTTTCTTAATAATCGCACAGGAAGCCTTGCCACCAGAACAAATATTGCCCCCTTTGATATCGCGACTCAGAAAAAAATCCTGACAGTAGGTGCGTGCCTCACCTGCCACGATGAAGGATCGTCAGTAATGGTTCAGACACTTACCGATTTCCAGAGAGTGTTTGACAGGAGGAGTACCAAATGTGTTTTACCTGAATGGTAATACTCTTACCTGTTTGATATTTCATTTTGCTCCTTCAACCGGTGCTTTTTCAGGAAAAAGAAAATACCCGAAGCCGGTTGCAAAGAACAGGTAAATCAATACAACTAACCATCCGAGGTAATTTATGGCCCCCGTGAATATTGCAATTAAAGTGATAATAAATCCTACAGCGTCATAAACACATAATGCAAGTATTATTGACCATTGTGCATCTGACTTTTCGGAATTTCTTGCAAACCAGGTAAGCATCAAATTTCCCATCAATGATGCTCCATATTCCCTGGCAGCAAAAACACCACCTGCTGCAAGAGTTGCACCAAAAATAGAATAGATGAAATCGGGGACAATCAATATAGATAATCCCAGAGACAAGCATACAACAGCCTTAATGATAAGTAAAGTTTTTAATTTCATAACCAGACTCCTTTCTTATTGGTTTAACAATTGCCTGTATTGAATAATTTTCTTGTAGGCCAGGAGGTTAATTAAAAACTAAAATTAAATCATAAAACAATATAAGTCAATGGGTTCAGTATTATTTAACAATAATCTTTGAATATAAGCTATGAGACCACTCCATGATATTTTATGAATTTATCGAACCGTTAGCTGGTAGCAGGCCGGTTCTGTTTCCACCTCTAATAACTCCAAAGTAGTCTTCCAGGAGCTGTTTTTTACCGCGGAGTAGTTTCATCATGCTTCAGGTGATAATTGAAAGTCATGTCATAAAGCATAATCAAATACACCTACATACTGTAATATCATTATTTGAAGTTAAAACCGTATTTAAGCAGAAAGGTTAGGAAAACGTCTTCAGAACTCCTGTCTCTTAACTTCATTAACCAGGTTGATATCAGTTATATTTTCTGAGTTATTTATTTTAATTCCCGATACATTACGTAAATCAAAACAGAAAGCATTATCGGTACCTTTCTTTGCATTGATATAATCAAACACGGCGTCACTTACATCTTCCAGGACAATAGCCGGACGATATTCAGGATTATTATAGTCAAGCCTCAGGTGGCTTATTTCAATCCCGTTGACATGTCTTATAAAAAACCCGTATGACGGTATTGTTCCGAACATATCGGGATCGGGATAATTTCTTTCATTCTCCGGTGGGAAAATCCCGGCATCTTCTGCTGTTCCTCCTCCTTCAGTATTGATCCTGATATGGCTTATTGCCAGGTCTTCTATCGGATGTCCCGGAATTCCGCTTATAATACTTGCGGTGGTTCCACTCACTCCGGATACCACTATATTATTAATGTTGATCCTTCTTATTGTCCCGACAGGAGGATTTTGAGGTCCTCTTGCCCTGTTTCCAAGCCTTATGAACAGCGGGCAGGTGTAAATATTCCTCATTGTAATATTGGAAACTGATACATCTTCGATATGAGAACCGTCGACACTCTCAATAGCCAGACCCCAGCATTCATCAAAAACGCAGTTTGTAATTGATATGTTTTTAAAATCCCCGTTTGATTCTGTACCGAATTTAATCCTGCCAATTTTCTTTGCTCCGGTATTTTTCCCGTTTCGCGTGAAAGTGCCGTCAAGCAATGTTCCTTCATCAAAATTCCCCGCGACATAACAATCGGAGATAGTAATGTTCTGACAATGTGTAATTTTCCCCAATCCGTAACTTGCCTTAAGACAAATTGCATCATCCCATGGAGAATTGACACTGCAATTTGACACCCTCACATTATCGCAGGCATCCACATCTATCCCGTCGCGGTTAGTGTCTATTTTCAGATTATCGATAGTAAGGTTTGATACTCCCGTAGCGAGGATCCCGAAATGGCCCCCGTGCAGTATTGAAAAATCACGCAGGATAACATTATTACAATCGCGCAAAGCAATTGCTTTATTGGCGGCTCCGGGTCCGCCGTCTTTGTATATCAGTCGGCCTCCCGTTTCCTTACTTAAGTGATACCCCGGGTTCAATCCTTTACCATAGATAAGGCCGGGGCCCATAATTGAAATATTCTTCAGGCCGATCCCCCATATAAGGCTGTTCTGCCAGTGACTATGCCCAAAATCCTGGTAATGGCCACCGGCTTCATTGGGCTCCGGTAAATCGTATTGAACAAGAGAATCGCTTGCAGCTTCAATGATTGAACCTGCTTCCAGGTAAAGAGTAATATTACTTTTTAAATGGATCGAAGATGAAAGATAGGTTCCCGGCGGGAAGTAAACAGTCCCGCCTCCATTATCTGAAGCCTTGATTATTGCATCATTAATGGCTTTTGTATCAATTATCTTACCATTGCCCTTTGCACCAAAATCGCGAATGTTATAGACGTTTATCCCGGTACCGGCTGCTGGGGCAGGAAAAGAAAGCATTTCACAGGCAAGATAAACAAGCAGTAGCAGAATAGATTTCCTCATTTTTCACCGGCTATATCAAGGATTTTGACATCGGAAGGCTTGCTTGTCATATCAGCAGTCTTTTCTCCAAATTCCTTGAAATATGTCGTACCGAAATGAAAATCTATCGCAGCCTGGTTTTTGTATCTTTCAACAAAGATGAAATTTGTATTTTCATATGGATCCTGGTACAGCATATAACTAAGGCATCCTTGCTCAGTTTTTACGCTGTCGATCATTATTTTCGCCGCCTCAATAAAATCGGATTCTCTTCCTGGCTTTATAAAGATCTTTGCGGTTATCATTTTCGGATAATCTGCAGTTTGTGCTGTGTCTTCGGTCTTTGCAGCCTGATTAGGAGTCTGCTGGTTGCATGAAGTTGTCATAATTATAAAAAAAGTAAATAAAAAAATAATTCTAGTTTTCATATGTAAATAATTTAAAGTTAGGCTTCTCAGTCAATATGAATGCTTCTATCTGTAAATATATTAAAACGGATTATTAATGTAAATGACACCGTGATTATTTACAATACCAATACCGTATGCTAATGAGCCCGTGATGTTGAAATTGTCAAATTAATAATTCTCTCTATGTTGCCTACTGAGCCGTCCAGCCACCATCTATCATCAGGGTTGTGCCTGTAATAAGTGACGAGGCTTCGGACGATAAAAACAGTATGGCACTTGTTACATCTTTTGGAACACCCACTCTCCCAAGTACAATTTTTGAAAGAATCCCGTTCCTGAACTCTTCATCATTAAGCCATTGTTCCGTTCCCGGCGTCTTAATAAAGGTCGGGGCCACGGCATTAACTGTGATATTATATTTACCCCATTCTACGGCAAAACATTTTGTCAGATGGGCAATTGCTGCTTTTGTCATGCAATAAACAGATTCCGTTGGCAAAGCGATGAAACCGGCCTGTGAGCTTAAATTGACAATACGTCCGTATTTCTGCCGTATCATAAGTTTCCCGGCCTGCTGACTCATAAAGAATGTTCCTTTCAGATTTACATTAACAGTATAGTTAAAGTCCTCTTCAGTAACATCCTCAACCGGATTTGGAGGACCTATCCCTGCATTATTGACAAGGATGTCGAGCCGCCCCAATTCTTTATCAAGGATTTCAAAGCCGGCTCTGATTTCCGCAGTATTACTCACATCCATCTGAAGTGGTAATACCTTTCGTCCCATTCCCCTGATCCGGCTTACAAGACCACCGTCAGAACGGATATCACGCAGTCCAAGAACTAAATCGGCTCCGGCTTCAGCAAAGGCAAGAGCACATTCATGTCCAATCCCTCTTGCCGCCCCGGTTACTAAGGCTACTTTACCTTTAAAGTCTTCCTGATAAAAATGTTGCATAAGGTCAATATTAAATTTCTCATTAAGTTAAGCAATCTAAATGGATATTTAAATATTTGCTTAAGGCCGAAGCCGAAATCGAAAGTAAAAATGGTGTCGGCTGCATCTTATCCAAAAAGAAAAACTGTAATTTAGAAACCTGAAATTTCATAAAGCCCGGAGCATGAAAATATATGTAAATAACACTGTTATAGATCTCTTTGAAGGTGCAAAAGTGAAAGATGCAATACTGCGATACTATGCACTTAATGAGACAAAATGTCCCGATCCGATTCCGTTAGTGGAAGATAAATACGGGAATATCGTTGAACCTGACGGAGAACTTACTGAAGGCAATGAGTTATTTATCACAGAAAAGAAAAACAAATCAATCCTCCTTACAGGGCTTGCTATATTTTTTCTTATCCCGGGGCTACTATCCTCATGCAGTACCGGAGGAAAGGCAATTTCAGACAAAACAGGGGAAAAGCGGGCTGTTATATTTGCTGTTAATGATATGCACGCTTCTATCGATAATTTTCCCAGGCTTGCCTACATAGCCGACAGCCTGAGATCTGTTTATCCCGGTATGCTCCTTGTTTCAGCCGGGGATAACCAGACAGGGAATCCCGTAAATGACCAGTATCCGGAGAAAGGGCTGCCAATGATAAGGCTTATGAATGCTGTAAAATTTGATCTGAGTGCCGTAGGAAACCATGAGTTTGACACCGGGCAGAAAGGCTTCGGTTATCTTTCCCACAAGGCTGACTTTCCTTTTATTTGTGCCAATGTTACAGAAAATGATTCGCTTGATGTAAAGATCAAACCCTACGAAATAATAAAACTGAAAAATGGACTAAGGCTTGCATTTCTGGGACTTGTCCAGATAAACCGAAATGGCATACCCGATTCGCATCCTGATAAGGTAAAAGGATTCACTTTCGAATCGGCATATAAAACTGCACCCAAATACATGTGGCTTAAGGATAAGAGCGATAT
>JBJKPQ010000133.1:0-15065 GCA_046706305.1 Bacteroidales bacterium | reverse complement strand
GCTGACATTTGATCTTCGTTATGAAGGAAGTCTTAAAAAATATCAGAATCAGATTGAAAACCTTACCGGGACCAAATTTAATATTGATGACCGTCCCAATGCATTTATTTTCAGTCTGGGTATAATGTTCTGATCGGAATACTTATAAGAATGTCAGGGTGAAGCCATGACATGATGCTGCTCTTTTTATAGTAATAAGACCGCTATAATGACTGAAATGATTTATCAATTCAGATATTATCAGCGGTTTTATTTTAAATATATTTACAACCTGAGATGGTTGGAGGATTTGAATTATTTCGAGAATAACATTTTTGCTGCAACAACAAGCAGAAGAACGGCAAATATTTTGCGGAGAGCCTGCTGCGGAATATGAAGTGCAAGTTTTGATCCGAAATATGAACCAACTATAAAGAAACCCGCCACAATAAGTGCATACTTGAGATTCATTTCTCCGGCTTTATAGTAGTTATAAGCCGCTAAAACCCCAATAGGAGGTAGCATGACAGCAAGACTGGTACCCTGTGCAAGCTGCTGATTAAAGCCCAGAAGGTAAACAAGAGCAGGAATCATTATAATTGCACCGCCTATACCAAGAAGGCCTGACATTGCTCCGGTAACCAGCCCAATAATTATTAGTAGTATTAATACTGTTGTTGACATTTTCATGGAATAAAAATTAATATATGAAATACCAGCGACAAAAGTATAAAATTAAATTCAATTGAAAGGTTTGGTATAATATGCTGAATTTTCTCTCATTATACTGCAATAAGAAATATGAACCAATTGTTATATTAAATAGAGGGTTTGTATATCTTCAGGTCATTTGAAGAACATATTTATAATTTGCTGCTTTGATGTTTATGAGTAAATTTGCACCTTGTTTGTGATACAATGAAAAGAAAGATAAAATATGTTGTTGCGGCTTTAGTTTTAGTTGCTGTTCTGGTCGGATCTTTTGTCTTTTATAAAATTTTTGGTCCGGTGGTAAAACCGGTTGGCGGCAAAGCAATCCTTTATATTCCTACAAATGCATCATACGATACGGTTTTGAAAATCATTGGGTCTGATGTGACCTTAGATAATCCGGCTCTGTTCCGTTGGATTGCCAAGCAGAAACACTTTGCCGAACATATCAGACCGGGACGCTATGTGGTAGAGGGCACCAGCAACTACAACACTTTTATAAACATGCTCAGGTCTGGCCGGCAGGCACCTGTCAGAGTAACATTCAATAATATCAGAACTTTAAATCAACTTGCCGGAAAGATAGGGAGAGAGATAGAAGCCGATTCATCTGAAATACTTGATTTCCTTGACACACCATCAAATTATTTATCTGACGGATTCGACAAGGCTACAATCATTTCTCTTTTTATACCGAATACATACGAGTTTTACTGGAATACAGATCCCCGGGAGTTATACGACAGAATGTTAAGAGAATACCATACATTTTGGAATGAGAAAAGGTTGAATGAGGCTAAAAAAATCGGACTGACTCCCATTGAGGTCTCCATTCTTGCCTCCATTATTGATGATGAGGTAGTAAAAGCTGATGAGAAACCGCGTATTGCAGGCGTTTACCTAAACAGGCTAAAAAGAGGGATGCCTCTTCAGGCATGTCCGACTATAAAATTTGCATTAAACGATTTTACAATAACAAGGGTATTAAAGAAATACCTGCAGGTTGACTCTCCTTATAATACATATAAGCACAGGGGATTCCCCCCCGGACCTATAGGTTGTCCCTCGGTAGAAGGAATAGAAGCAGTTCTTCATGCTGAGAAGAATGATTTTCTCTATTTTGCCGCCAAACCCGATTTTTCCGGATATCATAATTTCTCCCGGACTCTGGCTGAACATAATCATTACGCAGCTCTTTACCAGAAAGAACTTGATAAGAGGAAAATATTCAGATAAAACCTGCCAGTTCGACTTCTCTTTCCAGTGTTAAATCGAATTTTTCTTTTACAGACTGCTTTATTTCTTCAGATAATTCAAAAATGTCTTTGCCTGTGGCATGACCATAATTTACAAGCACAAGAGACTGCATCTCGTGAACACCGGCATCTCCTTTTCTTATACCTTTCCAGCCGCATTGTTCAATAAGCCATCCGGCAGCTATCTTCTTATATCCCGGCTTATCGTCATAAACCGGGATTCCCGGATATCTAAACGTTAACTGTTCGGCAGAGTCTTCAGTTATTACCGGATTCTTAAAGAAGCTGCCGGCGTTACCCGAGATGTCAGGATCGGGCAGCTTTCTTCTTCTTATATTAATTATTGCCTGCCTTATTTTTTTCAATGTGAGATTTCCTGTTTTTTCAAGTTCATCTTTTACAGAACCATATCCAAGCCTGTATTCAGGCCGGCGTGAAAGACGGTAATACACCCTTGTAATCAGAAATTCCCCCCGGGCTTCTTTCTTGAATATGCTTGTCCGGTATCCAAATTTGCAGTCCATGTTATTGAAAACCTGTATGCTTCCATCATTTGTATTAACAGTATCCACCCTGGTTATCAATTCACTCACCTCCACCCCGTAGGCACCGATATTCTGAACAGGTGTAGCCCCGACTGTCCCGGGTATCAGCGAGAGGTTTTCCATACCACCCAGCCCGTTTTCAACAGTCTCCTTAACAAGATCATCCCATAAAACACCGGCACCCGCTGAAATAATTAAATAATCTTTTTCTGACTTCTCTGTTCTTATATCTTCTATTTCAGGCCTGATAATAGTACCATTATAGTTACCCAAAAAGAGTATATTGCTTCCTCCTCCAAGAATAAAAAAGGGTTCATTGAGTTTTTTCCTGTTCCTGAAAATATTAATGGCCTCATTCTCACTGGTAATATGAATCAATCTATCGGCTGTTACATCTATTCCGAAGCTGTTATATTTTCTGAGGCTGATATTGGGTGAGATGATCATATCCAAAGTTTTGGCAAAAGTATGCAAAGCAACGGAAATAAGGCTAGTGTTGTTTTATTTATTACAAGCCTGATACGCGAAGATTAACAGTTAATTTTCTCAATACCTTTTAGTAATTTTGCTGATGCCTGTAAACCAAGGTGAAATGAAAGTTGTTTTTTCTGTAACTAACTCAATATGTTATGATCAGCGTGTCCTTAAAATGGCAAGTACCATAAGGGATATGGGATGTGAAGTTTTTGTTGTTGGCAGGCTAAAAGAGGGAGACTGTGACAGAGATACTATTCCCTTTACCAGTCACAGGTTCAGGATGCTATTCAAACGGGGAGTTATGTTCTATGCCTTCTTCAATTTAAGGCTGTTTTTCTTTCTTTTGTTCAAACAGTCTGATCTCCTTATTGCCAATGATCTCGATACACTTCTTCCTAACTACCTAATTTCAAAATTAAAGAAAGTTCCGCTGGCATATGATACACATGAGTATTTTACCGGTGTTCCGGAGCTATCGGGACGCAAATTTGTTACCAGTGTCTGGGAAACAATTGAGAAATGGATTTTTCCAAAACTGCAGCATGTTTTGACTGTTTCGGAACCGATAGCAGGTTTGTATAGTGAAAAGTATGGTGTCAGACCTGTCATTGTTCGAAATGTGAGTGATCATATAGATAGTCTTCCCGCGATTTCCCGGGAAGAAATTGGCATAGGGAAAGATGATTTTCTTGTAATTATGCAGGGGACAGGCATCAATAAAGACAAGGGTGCGGAAGAGCTTGTTGATGCCATATACAGAACCCATGGAATTTCTTTGATTATTTTGGGTTCGGGTGATGTTATTGCTGATATTAAGAGAAAGGTAAATGAGCTTGAGCTTACTGACAGAATAAAGTTCTTTGGTCCGGTTGACGGTAAAACACTGGCCCGCTTCACATCTGCCGCAGATGCAGGGATGTGCCTTGAGAAGGATACAAACATTAATTACAGGTACAGCCTGCCAAATAAACTTTTCGATTATATCTCGGCCGGAATACCTGTAATCTGCTCCAACATGCAGGAAACAGCGAAAATAATCAGTGATAATAAATGTGGCCTGATTATAGACCGGGTCTGCCCTGATGAAATTTCAAAAGCGCTTAAAATGTTAAGAGATGATTTTGAACTCTATGATAGGTTAAGGGAAAATGCAGGAAAAGCTGGTGCTTTGTTTAATTGGAAAACTGAGTCATTAGTTGTTAAAAAATTTTATGGGAATATTATAAGTAATGTATAAAATGGAAAAAACTGACCTTATCAGGACAACCTTTCCTTTTCTGGAAAAACATCTTGTAGACGAAATATCTAATGTGTCAACACTTCAGGAACTTAAAACAGGACAGAGTATTCTTGGTGAAGGAGATTACATAAAATCATTCCCGATGGTCCTGAAAGGATGCCTGAGGGTAGTCAGGATGTCTGAAGAAGGAAAGGAATTATTGTTGTATTATCTGAATCTTGGAGAAATATGTGCCATGTCTCTTACCTGTTGCATGGTTCCTCAGAAAAGCAATATTAAGATGATAGCGGAGGAGGATTCAATTGTTATTACAATACCTGTAGATAAACCGGAGAAATGGATTTCAGAATACAAAACATGGAAGGAATTTATGATGAATTCTTACCGCGATCGTTTTAATGAACTTCTCTCAGCTATAGATGCAATAGCCTTTACAAAGCTGGATGAAAGGATTCTCAGGTTCTTTCGTGAGAGATATAAATCAACCGGACAAACTGTCTTTAAGGGAACACACCAGGATATTGCCGATCAACTCAATACATCCAGAGAAGTTGTTTCAAGACTCTTGCGCGACATGGAGTCCAGGAAGATGTTGTTAACCGGAAGAAATTTAGTGGATTATTCAAAATTACCGGATTTATTTAGGGCTATGTGATAAAAGTTACAGACTAAAAAAGTATCTGTTATTATGTTTGCACAAAATTTATTATGAGAGATTTCATAAGTAAATACAAGCTTCAGTTGACCTTTTCCATCCTGGGCGCAGTTGGGGGCTTCCTCTACTGGAAATTCGTAGGATGCCAGTCCGGAACCTGTCCGATTAAATCTGTATGGTATCTGAGCACACTCTGGGGTCTGGCATTTGGATATCTTTCGGGAAGTATTTTGAAAGATATTATTGTCAGATTCAGGGAAAAAAAGGCTGCAGGAAGTACGAATAGAAGCGATCAGCAGGAAATCTAGCTTCTGAGCCGGCATTTTCAGGTTAATTATATTTTATAGCAAGGGGCCTGTCATTGAAAAATGAAGGCCTTTATTTTTTGGTGCGAAATATTATCCGCCATTCGTTTTTTCTTGTTTTCTTAATCATGGTTTTTTACCAAATAATTGTAATTTGCGGTGATAATGTATAAATGGTAAACCTGAAAAAACAGAACATCATGTCACTTAATCGTCGCAATTTTTTAAAAACCACTACAATAGCAGGTGCCGGGGCTGTGGCTGGCAGCATTGTTCCCGGGTGTAAATCTGAAAACAGGGAATCTAATCTTCCTGAAATTGTCGAAGCAGTCCGTAAGACACATACTCAAAGATTCAACATGTCAGGTTATGCTGCTCCTGCTATTCCGGTAGTAAGAATCGGTATCATCGGGCTGGGAGACCGTGGTAGCGGCGCTGTTCAAAGACTATCATATATCGAAGGAGTGGAGATAAAGGCCCTGGGAGACAAGAGAGAGGTATGCGTTAAGGATTCACAGAATTATCTTAATAAGATTGGCAGGCCTGCCGCTCAGGAGTTTTACGGTGATGAAGATGCATGGAAAAAACTTGTTGAAATGCCCGATCTTGATCTTATATATACATGTACTCCATGGGTTATGCATACCCCCATCTCCGTATATGCAATGGAGCATGGTAAGCATGTTGCCTGTGAGGTCCCAATTGCAAGGACTCTTGATGAGGCATGGCAGCTGGTTGAGACTTCTGAAAGGACAAAGAAACACTGCATGATGCTTGAAAATTGCTGTTACGATTTCTTTGAACTTCTGACACTGAACATGGCACGCCAGGGTATGTTTGGTGATATCATACATGGAGAAGGTGCTTATCTTCATAATCTCATGGGATATAACTTCAAAAAACCTCTCGATGATCAACAGGTAGACGGTGCTTATACCGACATGTGGCGTCTTAAGGAGAATGCAGCCAGGAATGGCAATCTTTATCCGACACATGGCCTCGGCCCTATATGCCAGGTTCTGAATATTAACAGAGGTGACAAGATGGAATACCTGTCATCCGTATCGACTGCTGATTTCACAATGGGACCAAAAGAAAAAGAGCTTGCTGCTGAAGATGATTTCTATGCACCATGGAAAGATGCTCATTTCAGGGGCAACTTTAATACAAGTCATATTAAGACAGCGCTTGGAAAAAGCTTAATTGTTCAGCACGATGTATCATCAACACATCCTTATTCCCGTATACATCTTGTAAAAGGGACAAAAGGCATGGCTGTAAAATATCCTGCACAACTTATAGCACTTGGAGAAGACTGGCTAAATGAAGAGGATATGAAAAAGATGTGGGAGGAACATACTCCGGAAATAGTAAAAAGAGTGGGTGAAATGGCCAAAAAAGTCGGCGGGCATGGTGGTATGGATTTTATTATGGATTGGCGTTTGATTGATTGCCTGAGAAATGGTCTCCCGCTTGACCAGAATGTTTATGACGGTGCATTATGGAGTTCCATTGCTCCTTTAAGTGAGTGGTCGGTTGCCAACAGATCTCAATCTATTGATGTACCCGACTTTACATGCGGATCTTGGAAAACCAATGTCCCTCACGGAATAAACCTTGAGACAGGTGGTACAACAGGAGTACTCGAATTGCCAAATGTAAGCTGATTTTGCTGATTGCCTATGGGTAGCTATATTCAGAATCGAATACAGGAAGGCGAGCATCAACAGCTTGATTTCAAATTTGAAATCTCCGATTCAAGAAAAATAGCTAAGACGCTTGTGGCCTTTGCCAATACTGACGGAGGGACAATTCTGATTGGTGTTAAGGATAATGGGAACCTGGCAGGTGTACGTTCAGATGAAGAGTACTACATGGTGGAAGGAGCTGCCAACCTTTACAGTAAGCCGGAAATATTCTTTCAGTCAAAGCGATGGGATGTTTCCGGGAAAACCATTCTTGAGATAATTGTACCAAAAGGGGAGGACGGCCCCTATTTTGCTCAGACCGGACCTGGCAAATGGCAGGCTTATGTACGTGTGGGAGATGAAAATATTCTAGCCTCAGGTATACACATGAAGGTTTGGAAAATCAAAACAAGCAACAGGGGAATACTGATAGGCTACAGTGATAAGATCAGGAAACTGATGGATTACTGCAGGATAAATACAACAATCTCCGTGGGAAAATTCAGCAGGTTGGCTTTTATATCCAAAAAGGATGCAGAGAACATAATATCCTATATGGTCTATTTCGGAATACTTGAAGCAGTTTATTCCAACCAGCATTTCATCTACAGGATTAAAGAGGGCAAAGCAAAAGATCTATTTTAATCTTGTTTCAACATTTAACCTTATGCAATAAACGAGCCTGTAAAAATATATTAGAGGGCCCCTGTGACAACAGAATACTATTTTTTCTATTTTTGCGGTCATGTTTGTTGGGTTAAATGATATATATACCTATAATTCTGTTCGTTACGGGGTTCTTGATAATGATCCCCAGACAAAAGTCCGCAGTTGTTGTTGCCGGAACTCTAATACTTCTTGCAACAGCAGTATCTTCACTTCTTGCATTTGACGTACTTTTTTCTGTCTCTTTGTCCTCAAATCATACTATTAATAATTTCATTACCCTTTTATCTCCACTGGTTGTATGCGATAAGCTGAGTGCCTTTTTCATACTGATCATCAACTTTACAATTATTAGCGGGTACCTGTATTCAACAGATTATATGAAGCCACGTATGCAGGAAAAACCACCTGCATGGAGCAAACTGCATTATCTATCCCTTTTCTGGCTTCATGTGTCAATGATAATGGTACTTCTTTTGAGAAATGGCTTCTGGTTTCTTATAGCATGGGAGATAATGACTCTTTCGTCATTTATTCTGGTAATATATGAGTTTGACAAAAAAGGCACCATAGCAGCAGGTATCACATATTTAGTCCAGATGCATGTGGGTATGTTTTTTCTTTTAGGAGCCTTTATTGTTTCCTCAAGGGGATTCAATACGCTTTCGCTGGATAACCTGGATATCTTTTTCCTTAATAATTCAAACTGGCCCGTGTTTCTCCTGTTCTTCACAGGATTCGGTCTGAAAGCAGGATTTTTCCTGCTGCATTCATGGCTGCCCGACGCCCATCCTGCTGCACCCTCACATGTTTCAGGTATTATGTCGGGGGTGATGATAAAAATCGGGATTTACGGAATACTGAGGGTGGCATTGCATCTGAAAAATGATTTTGAAATAATTGCTTCGGGGATGATTATCATATCTGCCTTTACCGGATTATTTGGTGTAATGATGGCAATACTCCAGCATGATGTTAAAAAACTGCTGGCCTACCACAGTATTGAAAATATAGGAATTATAGGGCTGGGGATCGGTCTTGGTATTTATGGCAGAGCCACTGGTAATGAGTTTATGTCGGTTGCCGGGTATGCCGGTGCCCTCCTGCATACTTTAAACCACTCGCTTTTTAAATCATTGCTTTTCTATTCCTCCGGTTCGGTAATCAATAACTTGCATACTAGGAATATAGAAAAGATGGGAGGATTGATGAAGTATATGCCTCTTACTGCATGGGCATTTTTGATCGGAGCAGCAGCTATATCGGGTCTTCCTCCTCTGAATGGATTCATTTCGGAATTCCTGGTCTATTCATCAGTTTTTTCCGGAATGTGGAAACCGGAATTTTATCATCTGATTATCCTCATTGTCGCAATGCTGGCACTTGTAATGATAGGCGGGCTTGCACTACTGTGTTTTACAAAAGTATTCAGTGTCATTTTTCTTGGCAGCCCGAGAACACATTATGAAAAAAGGCCCGTTGAAGCTGGTAAAATGATGCTCCTTGCATCAGCGATGCCCGTGTTGCTAATTGTATTTATAGGATTCTTCCCTTCGATGATTATTAAGCCTCTGATATCTGTTACCTATTCTGTTTTTTTACCTGACCGCATCATACCTGGTGACTTTCTTGCCAGGCCAATGTCGTTCATTTCACTTACAGCCCTTTTGTTGGTATCTGCTACCCTGGTCGTATTTGTCCTCAGAAGACTTGCTTTACGAAAAAAACTAACAGTCACCAGGCCTGTCTGGGGTTGCGGTTATGAGGCTGTTGATTCGCGGCAGCAGTATACAGCTTCATCCTTCGTTCAGGAATATGCTGCTTTAACAAGACCGTTTATAAAGACAGGTCATACAAATATCAGGTACAGGAATGAGGATCTCTTCCCGGAGAAAAGAGAATTCCATACGCATTCTGAGGACCTTATCAAATCGATGTTCATCCTCAAACCAGCTGACCTTATCGTCAGGCTCATGAGGCGATTCGCTGTTTTCCAGACGGGAAAGCTTCAGCATTATGTTTTGTTTGCGCTGTTGTTCCTCCTGCTGATTTTTATTTTGACTTACCTGAAACTGATCTAGTCTGTATGGTACCGCTGATTCTTATATTAATAACATCATTTATAACTTCTGGCATTATTGTCAGGATAAAAAGTATTTCTTCGGGAAGAAAAGGTCCGGGCATATTTCAGCCGGTTAAAAATGTCCGGGTGCTCCTGAAAAAGGGACAGATATACAGCATGGTTTCAGGTCCTGTAACTAAACTTGCTCCAGTGGTTGTGTTAGTCTCACTGCTTATTGCCTCACTTATGATTCCGGCAGCAGGATTTGTGCCGATAATATCGTTCAACGGAGATTTTATACTATTTGCCTATATGGTGGCACTTTCAAGATTCATGATCATTATTTCTGCGATGGATCAGGGAAGCAGTTTCGAAGGGATGGGAGCAAGTCGTGAAGCCCTTTACGGTATGCTCCTTGAGCCTGCTCTTTTTGTTGTTATTGCAGGATTGGTAGTATTTACAGGCCATCTTTCCATGAGTTCCATCTTCAATATATCCGGAGAGGGTAACTACAACCTGATTTATGGCCTGATAATATCCTATATAATAGGGAATATAACTCTTGTAGAGAACAGCAGGGTGCCTGTCGATGATCCCCGGACACATCTTGAACTTACAATGATACACGAAGTTATGATACTTGATACTGCCGGATTCAACCTTGCTCTTATCCAGATGACTTCTTTCCTGAAATTTGCCGTCTTCGGCAGCCTGATCTCATCTGTCGTTATACCGTGGAATTTACTCCCGGTCTGGAGAATCATTCTGTATTTTGCTGTACAGGTCGTCTTTGCTTCTGTTATTGGTCTTGTAGAATCATTCCGGACCCGCTTCCGGATGAGCAGAAACCAGCAGTATATTATGACAATTTCTGTCATTTCGGTAATTTTATTTGTAGTCATACTGTTTTCCAAAAACCTGTTCTGACATGCTTGTCCTGTTAAACGTATTGTTTGGCATTTCGCTTGTTTACATAGCGGCCACAGAGAAATTCAAAAATTATATTCAGGTTTATACAATCCAGGGAATCCTGCTATTCGCGATGGCAATGCTGGAACTGCATAATTTTAATTACCTGAACCTTGCATTTATCCTGGCCGAGACAATTATTTTTAAATCTGTTATTGTACCTTATCTGCTGAAGAGAATAATTCAGAGAACAGGTATTTTCAATGTGCACAGGAAATCAGTACAAAGCAATTATACTGTAATGATGATGCTATTGATTCTGGGAATAAGCCTGGTTCTTTCACATGTGCTTTCAATACCTTCCGTTAGCGAAGTCTACATGGTTATAGCTTATTTTACCCTATTTACCGGGTTATTGCTGATAAGTGTCAGAAAACTGCTTTTCGGACATCTGATCGGATTCCTGATTGTTGAGAATGCCGTATTCCTTTTCTCCATTGCAATAGGGAATGAATTTCCATTGCTTGTGAACACTGGTATCCTGCTCGATATTTTTATTGCAGTGTTGATAATGAGTATGTTCCTTACCAGGATCGGACACCGTATGGGAGGATTTGAGGCGGAGACTCTTTCAAAACTAAAAGACTGACTATGTTACTGGCATTATATTTTCTTTCGGGCTTTTTATTGTCGTTACTAATTTTCCTTTTCCCGCAGAAAAGGAATGTCCACGCATTCACTTTCTTATTTATCATTGCCCAAATAGTTTTCGTTTTCCTTGCCTTCGGAAACAGGTCGGAAACGATGCTCAGGTATTTCACATTTGATCCTCTGGCCCTGGTCTTTCTTTTTATACTTGCTTTCATTTCGACTGCGAGCTTTTATCACAGTATCAATTACACAAGGGAGACCGGCCATCTTAACAGGTCATTTTTCTATGCATCGTATATTATTCTTAATATGGCTCTTACTGGTGTGTATACCGCTAACAACCTTATAATCACCTGGATATTTATTGAGCTGACCACACTATCTGTGGCTTACCTTATCAACTATAATGGCACAGGCAATTCGTTGGAAGCCACCTGGAAATATATTTTCATCTGCTCTGTTGGTATTGCACTGGCTTATATAGGTATACTGTTTGCAGGAACAGCCGCGGGATTATCATCATCAGGAGATATGTCGTATGAAACAATACGCAAATCTGCAGGAGGTATTAACGCTGTTTACTTAAAAATGGCGTTTATATTGATACTCACTGGTTACAGTTCCAAACTCGAAGTATTTCCGCTTTACACTATAGGTATTGATGCCAACTATGTTGCTCCGGCTCCTGTAAGTGCTTTCCTGTCAACAGCCCTGGTCAATGGAGGTTTTGTTGCCTTTTTCAGGGTATTCAGTATAATGTCAGATACTTCTATTGGTTTGTGGATTAATCATGTTCTTCTGATCACCGGAATACTATCTCTTACCGTAGCTGCAATATATATGCAGAAAGCCTCTAATTTGAAAAGAGTGTATGCATATTCCACAGTTGAGCATATGGGAATTGTTCTTATTGCCCTGAGCCTTGGCAAGACAGGGATGTATATAGCTATTCTCCAGGTCTTGTTCCATTCTTTTATTAAATCCGGACTGTTTTACCAGATAGGGATACTGCACAGGGTACTAAGATCGTACAAACTTTATAAGTCGGGTGGCTACCTGAATGCCAATACAAAGGGTGCATTAATCCTGATTGCAGGTATTATCCTGATAACGGCCATTCCTCCTTCACCGTTATTCGTAAGTGAGTTTCTTCTATTCAGGGAGATGGGTAGAGGGAATGTTATTGTATTTATCCTGGCTGCTTTGCTGCTTACTGTAATTTTTTACGGAATCTTACTTAAGAACCTGAAGGTACTTACAGGGGATCCTTCACATGCATCTTCAGGTATTGTATCAGTACCCGGGGTGCAATACAGCACCCAGCTGATGTTTTTTTAATTGGCCGGTATATTCTGTTTTTATATCCCGCCATTTTTGAATGATCTTTTGCTTGCGGTATCAGGTGTGCCGCAAGGATTTTTTAATTCTGTTTTTAACTTCTGATGCTGGATAATGAAGTTTTTTGAAATATTAAATAACCCGGGTAATGTACCCGTCACTGAGTTACGGGTTGTGGTTTATGATGTTTTCAGGGAACAGACCGTAGAGCTTTTGAGTCGCAAATCATGCCACTGTCTCGACTATTTTACCGTTGAAACAGGGGAGAATGTCAGCTTTTTTATTCTGGTGGCAAATGACGATTCTCATAAGATAATGGTCTATTCACACCATCAGGTCAAAGACGTAAAATCTCTTGAATCGATTACAAAGAATGCTTTCCAGATGCATGTCTTTGAGCGTATAATTTCTGAGAAAACAGGTGTCATTTTCGAAAAACATCCATGGCTTAAACCATTACGATACCCGCACGACAGGAAGGACAAACAAATAGCAATAGCTGATTATCCCTTTTACCATATCGACAGTGAAGAGACACATGAAGTAGGTGTCGGACCAATCCATGCCGGAATTATTGAGCCCGGCCACTTCAGGTTTGGGTGTTACGGAGAGAAGGTTCTGCACCTGGAGATACAGCTTGGGTACCAGCACAGGGGAATAGAAAATATGTTCCGCGGAAAGGCTGATCTCCTGAAACTCTCTGTTTTATCTGAAAACATTGCCGGAGATACGGCTTCAGGTCATGGGCTGGCTTTCTCGCAGCTAGTTGAAACACTTGCCGGAAAAGGGGCTGACAGTAAAACAGTAGTGGAACGGACTATAGCCCTTGAGATGGAACGAATGGCTGTTCATGCTGGCGATACGGCGGCTTTGTGTGGTGATATTGCATACCAGCCCGGACAGGTTGCATGTGAAGCAATTCGCACTGTTATCATAAATACATTGCAGGATTGGTGCGGCAATCGCTTTTCCAGGGGTATGATGAGACCGGTGGGCACCAATTACCCAATTACTTCAGAGCTTTTATCATTGATAGGGAACAGGATGGATGAAGTACACAGGAGGTTTGCCGAAGTGACTGACCTTATTTATAGTAATCCGGGCGTTCTTGTGAGATTTGAAAACACGGGGCCGGTTACTCAAAAGCAGGCTCTTCTATCAGGTGCAGTAGGTATGGCAGCCCGGACCTGCGGAATTGCAAGAGATATAAGAGCAAGTCACCCATTCCAGGCCTACAGGCAGATGCAATATAAACCTGTAATGTTCGACAGTGGTGATGTGTATGCAAGGGGGATGATCAGGAGAGTTGAATTCAATTCTTCATATAAAATTATTACTTCTCTTCTCGACAGCCTTAGTTCTCTTTATGAGATTAAACAGGCAAAACCTGATTACAGTATCACTTTTCAACCTTCTATGATGGCCGTAAGCCTTGTTGAAGGTTGGAGAGGTGAAATTTGTCACACTGCCGTAACCGGTGAAAACTCTGACATACTTACCTATAAAATAAAGGACCCATCACTTCATAACTGGCATGTGCTTGCACTTGCGGTGAGGGATCAGGAGATATCAGATTTTCCTGTTTGTAACAAGAGCTTCAATCTTTCGTATTGCGGCAATGATTTATAAAATAAATATTTGAGGATTATGTCCAGATTGCTGAAAGTTGTAAGAAGTCACGGGGTTCAGTATATAAAGGACCTGAGAAGCCAGCCTGTTTCCGGTCTTTTCAGAGGGCGGCCTGAGATATCTGAATCCATAACCCGGAGTGAGACAGAAATGCTATCATCCTTTTGTCCTTCGGGGGCCATAAGCAGCAGGAATGGTTCCATTGACCTTGGAAGGTGTGTCTTTTGCAGAGAATGTGCCTTTTTGCTTCCGGAAAAGATAAGGTTTACAAATGATTACAGGCTGGCAGTGAGCAGGCGGGAAGACTTGGTGGTGATGCCGGGAAGGTACAATCACCTTTCAGTCGATGAAAATGCGGTGAGAAAAGAGATCAGGAGTTTATTCCACGGTGCTCTTAAGCTTCGTCAGGTTTCTGCCGGCGGAGATAATTCTTGTGAGATGGAACTGTCGGCATCAGGTAATGTCAACTTTGATTTTGGGAGATATGGGATTGAGTTTGTAGCTTCTCCCCGTCATGCTGACGGCATTGTGATCACCGGTCCTGTAAGTGAGAATATGGCAGAGCCGCTCAGAATATGCTTTGATGCGATCCCGGATCCTAAGCTCGTTATACTGGTGGGGTCAGACGCTATAAGTGGCGGTCTGTTCAGGGAAAATGCAGCCATAAACAGACAATTCATAGAAGAAACCCATATAGATCTTTATGTGCCTGGAAATCCTGCCCATCCTCTTACTTTTATTAATGGTGTAATGGATCTGTTGGGAATAAGATGATCAGTAACCCGCAGCTTGTCCATCCTTACGTGATTCGGAAGCTCCGTAATAGACGCCGTTTTTTTCGTCCCACATTATTGCCTGGTATCCTCCATAGCCTCCGAGATCCCATTGTATCCTGTGGCCCATCGACATCAGTTTCTGTATTACCTCTGTCCTGATTCCGCTTTCCAATAAAAG
>JBJKPQ010000132.1:0-11671 GCA_046706305.1 Bacteroidales bacterium | reverse complement strand
GATTACAGGAGTATTATATGAAATAAATGAGTATATTCGCACGTTTGAGAAAGAACATACTGATTATAAAGTAATACTGACAGGCGGCGACAGTGAATTAATTAAAGACAAAACGAACTTTGAACACATGTATATGCCTGATATTGTGACTGATGGTTTAAATTTTATTCTTGAATACAATGCGAAATAAACTGATAACAGCCTTTCTAACAATCCTTTTTACATTCTCACTCTCAATAGTTAACGGACAGAATCAAATAAACTCACCTTATTCGCGGTTCAACCTTGGTTCCCTGCAGGAATCAGGTCCCTACAGAAGTCAGGCAATGGGAGGCCTGGCCACTGCAATACGCGATAATTATTCGGTTTATTTTGAAAATCCGGCTTCTTACAGCAGTATAGATACAAATTCATTTGTATTCGATTTTGGCCTTAAGGGAGGTCAGAATAACCTTTCAGAAGGAAGTTCCAAATTTTCCTCCTGGGATATGAATTTTGATCACCTGGTGATGGGTTTCCCGCTTGCAAAAGGACTGGGATTTGCACTGGGTGTCTCTCCTTACAGCAATGGATACTATAAATTACAAAATTCCATGCTTGAGTCAGATCCGGGTTATGACCCGGTAACAGGTGCATACACTTCAACCCATTCGGGCAAAGGAGGATATTATAAGGTTTTTGCAGGCACCGGGATAAAGCTCTCAAAAAATTTCTCGGCAGGTATAAACATGACATATCTTGTAGGGCAGGAAACACGGACAAACCTCTTCGATTTTGCCGATTACTATAATTCGTTCCATGATAAGAACATCGAGGCTCTGAGTCTCGATGGTCTTAATTTAGAATATGGATTACAGTATACTGCTTCTCTGAAGAAAGATCATTTTTTCAATGCAGGCTTCACCGTTACACCTTCAAGGAAGTATATCTCAACCTACGATAAGATATCTTTCCGCTTTAATGCCTATGGATCGGTCGATACGCTTGCATATTCACACGATAAATCCAAATCATCTGTAATTCCGGCCACGTTCCGTGCTGGTATAGCCTACGGAAAAATTAACAAACTCACAGCCGGAATTGATTTTACATGGACACAATGGTCCAAGTCCACTGTTCCGGGTACTGAAGGATATATTGCTGATACCAAAACGCTGATTGCCGGACTAGAATATATCCCTGACAGGTTTTCCAATTACAGTGCTCTTAAGCGCATTGAATACAGACTTGGAGGTCACATAGGAAACAATTACCTCATTATTAACGGAGAACAGGTTAAGGAAATGGGAGTAAGTGCAGGTCTTGGAATACCTGTAAAACGTTCGATGGGTACACTATCAACTATGAAAGCTAATATCTTTTTCGACTTCACCAGGAAAACAGGCTCGTTGGCCAATAACCTTCATACGGAAAATATCTTTACAGTTGGTATAAGCATTAATCTTTATGATTATTGGTTCCTGAAGAAAAAGTATGATTAGAAAGTAATTTCTTATCATTTCTATCATGAGGTTCATTACAAAATATAAACTACATTTTTTGGTGCTGATAGTAATGGCAGGTGCCATGCTCATCTCATGTGAGAAAAAGATTAACGAAATTCCCAAATCCGATCTTTTATCAATGCCTTCCCTGACAGCGAAAAACTTTGAAACAGTTTTTACCGACTCAGGAAAGGTTCAGCTTATATTATCATCTCCTCTTATGGAGCAGTATGACAATAAGGAGACTCCGTACACAGAATTCAAAAAGGGAATTAAGGTAACCCTCTTCAAAGGCATCGATGATACCATTGGGGAGGTCTCTGCGAAATATGCCAAATACACCCAGAATGACAATCTCTGGGAACTAAAGGACAGTGTGGTTGTAATAAACAAGAATTATGATAAACTTGAAACAGAACTGCTTTACTGGAATGAAGATAAAGATCTGATCTACACAGACAGGTTTGTAAAAATATCGAGTAAAGACCAGATAATGCAGG
Source organism: Bacteroidales bacterium (assembly GCA_046706305.1). GTDB lineage: Bacteria > Bacteroidota > Bacteroidia > Bacteroidales > VadinHA17 > LD21. The sequence goes on along the minus strand of JBJKPQ010000132.1, from coordinate 9,687 downwards.
GTTACGGTTTTGAGTCCGACACACACCTGGAGCACAGGAAAATAAAGAAAGTCAGTGCCACCATATACCTGGATAATGAGGAATAGTTCCCTTTTAATCCTGGAAATTATCTGGATAAGTACAGGAATACTTTCTGTCATCTTTGGTATTCATTACGCAGTTAATACGGGTGGCAGCAAAATCATTATTTTTGCAGTGATGGCTCTTGTTTCATTTCTCTTTGCGTGGATGAGACACAAGCAAAGAAAAAAGAGTTAAATTTGGAATATGAGCGCTGTTGTAGTAATATTTCTTGCAGTTATTCTTTCTGCGTTTTTCTCCGGTATGGAAATAGCGTTTGTTGCTTCCAACAAGCTCAGGATTGAACTTGACAGAAAGCAGGGAGTATTTGGGTCAGGAATAGTAAAATTGTTTTCTGATCATCCCGGGCAATACATAGCAACAATGCTGATCGGGAATAATATTTCTCTTGTGGTCTATGGCCTGGTTTTCACAAAATTACTTGAGCCTGTCCTTAAGCCGCTAATTGCTTCAGACCTGCTGATACTTATAATAAATACCGTAATGTCTACCGCAATAATCCTTTTTGTTGCGGAATTTCTTCCAAAAACGGTTTTTGTCATTTCTCCTAATTTTTTCCTGAAGTTTCTGAGCATACCAACATTGTTTTTCTTTTTCCTTTTTTACCCCATCAGTAAAGCAACCCTGGCTGCCTCAAACCTTGTTATACGTTTGATCTTCCACATTAAACCTGGAGACAAGAAACAGGAGAACATAGTATTCAGCAAAATTGATCTCGATCATTTTGTCAGCCTGAGCAAGCAGAATGAGGAAGAATCGGAGATCAGGCAGCACGATTTCAGGATCTTCCAGAATGCTCTTGACTTTTCAAATGTGAAACTTAGGGAATGTATGATACCCAGAACAGAGATAGAGGCTGTTGAATCGGAAACAAGCATTGAGAAATTAAGAGATAAATTTATCGACACAAGGCTTTCAAGGATACTTGTTTACCAGGAATCTATAGACAATATTATAGGATATTTTGAACTGAAAGATCTTTTTAAGAACCCATCAGATATAAAATCTATGATCAGAAAGCTGGCAATTGTACCAGAAACAATGCCTGCAAATAAGCTGCTGAAAATTTTTGTAACGGAGAAAAGAAACATTGCACTTGTGGTTGACGAGTTTGGCGGAACATCAGGAATGGTGACAATAGAGGACGTCCTGGAGGAGATTGTTGGTGACATTGAAGATGAACACGACACTTATGATCTGATAGAAAAGGTGGTTAAGCCGGGTGAATACATCCTTTCGGGCCGGATTGAGATAGACTACCTTAATGATAAATACAACCTCCGGTTACCGGAAGAGGATGATTATGAAACCCTTGCCGGTATGATAATGTATTTTCACGGAAGCATACCTTCCAATAATGAGATTATCAGGATCGGGGATTTCACGATTAAGATATTAAGGGCAACAACGACAAAACTGGAACTGGTAAATCTGAAAATTGAATAGAAATGAAAACGGCAGGTATTCGGTAAGGCAGGGAATGTGAAAAAAATAAGAGGTCATCTCTATAGAAAAACGAGATGACCTCTTTATTTTTATTAATAAATCCTATGACTTGGTCATGGGTTCCTTGTAAACTTAAATGCAAATGTTCCGAAACTAGCTTCAGTCGTTGAGATATCGAAATTCATATCATACGATCCGTCGCAAGCATTGTATGTTCCTGAACCACTGTATGCAAGGTTGGTATATCCAAATGCATCTGTAGCCAGTACTGTAAAATCAGCAACTACCTGGTTACTTGCAGGATCAATATGCATTACAAGCGGGCCCCTGTTTTCATCTACACCTTCGAGAGCTTCCAGTCCAGATACATAAACAGTATTTGGGTCAGCAGCGTCAGCAGTTATTGTTATATCTCCCTCTGAATTCCATTGGTCAGGCGTAGATAGTGAATGGTAACTGCCAACTGTCAGGCTATTAATATACGGACATAATATGGTAAAACTAAATACCGGACTAGTGGTTGTTATGCCATTGGCATCGGTCATCACAACTTTCCAGTAGTAAGTTACACCCTGGGTAACAGGAACACTCGTAGACAAAGAGGTACCATTAGCACTGTAAAGCGGAGGATTCGAAGAAGTACCGAAATATACATCAGCATTTACAGGATCGCCGCTATCGTTGGTTGTTGCCCACTGCAGGTCAACCGAGGTCTCAGATGTATGAACATAGCTTTCATTCACCGGGGCAACTGCCGTTGGAATTGTAAAAGCATAATGTTCCCCATAGGGAGTGCTGGTCTTCTTACAGCTTTGATTAAAAAGCAATACTGTAAGACATATGCACATTATTGAAAATATAGCTTTTCTTTTCATATTATTTTTTGTTAAATAAATTATACATCACGAAACCACTTAATTCCTTGTCAGAATTTCATAAGCTATACGTGGAGTCGGTGAAGCATAGTAATAATTAAGCACAAACTGCTTTGTATCAGGATTATAGTAATTGACATCACTGGTCGGTGGAGCTGGCGGATAAGCCAGGTTGCCGGTAAATGTTGTTTCCATTCCTTCACCCGCTATTAAAGCACCTGTTGCAGGATCCATAGTATGTACAATAACCTTGTAACAAGTAACACCCGATACAACCATTGTCTGATCTGTGATCTGTATTGATACATCATAAGGATAATCACCCATATAATGTTTCAGAACAGTTGAACAGTTTACAGTTGATAACTGTTCATCCATGTCTACTGTAAAAGGATCAGCATAACTAGGATGTATTCTATAACCAACAACATGGTATGAACCTGCATAAGGGTTTGCAATCGGCAAAGCCATCAGTCGTGCTCCCATATTAACAGGATCCGCAGGAATAACACCTCCGGTAGCATCGGTAATAGCTATTGGTGCCATGAAGTTATCACATGCATTAAGCTGATCTGCACCCCAAACCTGAACATGTGCATAAGCATTTCTGGTTCCGGCTTTAATAACCAATGACTTGTCTAAGATATTGATATTCGGGAACAGCTGATAGTCGCTACCGTTAAGGTCGTTATATTTGGCAATTGCATCTGCATCTACTCCTAACGTAACAGTAATATCCTGTGTTGGGGGCTGATCAGATGCTATGTTGACCAAAAATTTAAAAGTCACAGTATCAGGAACAGGATCCAGGGCCAGAGCCTGAAATCCTCCCTGCCACACTTCAGCATACATTTTCCCTTTAAGAGAAGATGTCCAGTCAAGTCCGACATCGTCTTTGAGGCAAGAGTTCAAAAACAGAGCTACTACCACAAAGGATATGATCATTAATATTTTGTTTCTCATAGTATTGAATTTAATTGTTAATTAATACAGTTACTACCTGCCTTGCCAAAAGATCTTGGAAGTAAATCTGTCAATTGTACCCTGTGCACTGACATTGTCACCATTTCTGTCAATCTCAGACTGAGGATAGAGTAACCTTACAGGAGGAGTGGCATTAAGTTTAGCCGGATCCTGTGACCAGTGAATAAAATCCGGATAACCGGTTCTTCTGTAATCGGTATACATTGTTAACGGGCTTAAACCACAAAGGGCAACCCATTTCTGTGTTATGATTGTTTGTAACTTATTAACAGATACTGAATAATTAACAAGTGGCAAACCGGCTTGTGCAAGGTAAGCTGAAGCACTGGCTTCGGTAGCAGGAGTATATGAACCGGCATCCCAGTATGATTTTTTACCGAAATATAAAATCGATTGGGTCACAGCTGATTCATATAATACCTGTGCATCACCTGAGAGAAATCCTCTTTCAGCAGCTTCTGCCTGGAGGAACAGACTCTCGAAGTCGGTAAATATAGGTGCATCCATATTGTAGTGTTGAAGTACACCGTAACCAATATTTGAAATAACTGCCGGAGCATTAAGTGTTGATGTCCCGAAATAGTTACCCTGGATTTCTGAACCTGAATAAGGAGCAAATATTCTTGTGCTGCGTGGATCATTGTTGGCATTAAGAAAATCACAGAGGTCCTGTCCTGCCTTATAGTAACCAAGAGCATCTGATTGCTGAGAATTATCCTGCTTATAGAAATTTTCCCAGAAAGGATTCATTTTACCGGATGTCTGTAAATAGCCCGGATTCAGCCATGCACCTTCACCTGCACCAATATAACCAACAGATTGTGTTGTTGCAAGGGCACCGCTTATATAAGAATCTCTGCCGCTCATACCTGATTGGTTCATCAATATTCTCAGCTTAAGGGTATTGGCAAATTTAGCCCAAAGTCCCATATCGCCATGGTATATAATATCATAATCACCCACCTCGTCAGCGTCCAGAGGTGTTGTTGCAATGATGTTCATGGCAGTGTCAAGCTGAACAACCAGATCCTCATATACTGTTTGCTGGTTATCATAAGCTGGTTTCAGTATGCCATCACCAGTCTTAAGAGCTTCTGAATAAGGTATATTACCATAAAGGTCAACCAGGTTTTGAAAGAGATATGCCTTCATGATCTTTGCAATAGCTCTATAAGATTTCTGGCTGGGAGCTGATGATTGCTGTTCGATATAATCAAAATTCTGCAATGTCTCATAGCTATAAGTCCAAAAAGCCTGGTAATCGCTGTTAAGCAGGTTATACTGCATCAGCGAAGATGGCATGGAATAACCAGAACTAATTGACCACCATCCATACCAAAGAGGTATAAAAGCGGTATAATCCGGCTGATCGTAGAATGCAGCAACTTGGTTAAGTGCAGCAGGTAATACCAGATTTGCTGGAACAGCTGAAGCTGAGTTGGGATTGGTCACGTTAACGTCGAAAAAATCTTTCTTACATGCAGTTCCCAAAACAAGCAGTGCTGCTAATATTATAAATAATTTCTTCATGTTTTTTATGTTTTATTACTTAGAAAGTAAGTTTTACACTAAACCCGTATATTCTTGTCGGAGGTGTTTGATATTCTGTAGTATAACCGACAGCATTGCTGGTACCACCCCTCTGGTTGAATTCAGGATCGGTCCATACATTGGTTCTAGGACGAAGCATAATCAGGTTCCTTCCTATAAGACTAACCTGTGCAGCCTTAAGATAACCTCTGAATATATTTTCAACAGGAATATCATATGAGAGTGATACTTCCCTTAGTTTCCAGAAAGCAGCGCTTGTTATATATGTCATACCTGTGCTTGATATATCGCTGTTTGTCCAAAGTACTCTGCCAGCATTGCGGGTAACAACATTTGTATTCGGTTCATAAACGCCGGGAGCTGTTTCAATAACTGAGTTAGGAATCACGAAATCCTGACGGCCATTCTGTGCTGAATGCCATGATACTCCGGTGAAGTCGAGTGCATTACCGACTGCATTGTCAATTACGTTACCTGACCTGTAATCGGCTACAATATTAATAGACAGGTCTTTCACTGTGAAAGTGTTCGTGATACCAAGGATGTGGTTAGGGTTACCATGGCCGACATTTTTAAGAGTCGGGTCGCGTGTTACGAATCCTGTAACCGGATCAACAACTATATGACCATCGGGGTCACGTACATAGTCAGTGACAAGTATTGCAGGGAACTGCTGTCCGACAACTGCATATGATACATCCTGTATTGGCAACTGGTCAAGGCCCGGAAGTATTGAGAGAACCTTGCTTGTGTTGTATGTATAGCTAAAATCAACACTCCAGTCGAAAATACCTCTGGTAAGAAGCGGTGTGAGTTTCAATTCAGTTTCAATACCTTCGGTCATAAGTTCACCGGCGTTAATATAAGCACTGTTATAACCGGTTGCATATGATATTGTTGCAGGTATTGTCTGATCTTTTGTATTGGATTTGTATAAACTTACGTCAAGTCCGATCCTGTTTTTCAAAAATCCCAGTTCAGTACCTAATTCAATTTCAGTTGTCTGTTCAGGTCTAAGTTTCGGATTGCTCAGGCTTGTACTCAGCAGGTAACCTGCAGTGCTGCCATAAGGGAAACCGCCTCCCACACCAAAGGAAGGAACTGTTGCATACCAGTTTGACAAAGAGATCTGACCGGTCTTTGACCAGCCACCTCTCAGTTTGGCAAATGTAAGAACCGGATTGTCCTTAAGAGCCGGGATAGCTTCTGAAAGAATAAGGCTGGCGTCAACACCCGGATAGAAGAATGAACGGTTGCCTTTTGTTAATCTTGAATCCCAGTCATTCCTGCCTGATGCATGAACAAAGAAGAAATCCTTGTAACCCAGAGTAAGGTCAGCAAATACACCGGCTGAATTACGATCCTGTCTTGATTCACCAACACCCGGTTCACCAAGCCTGTAAGCAACGTTGTAGAGATCAGGTATAACCAAAGAGTTGTTCCCTACATATACATATCTGTATTTGTTTGAATATATAGAGTTACCAAGGATAAGCTTACTTGAGATATCTCCAAATTTCTTATTCAACTGAACAAGAAGGTCTCCGGTAAGGATCAGGCTTGAATAGATATCATCGTTTGCAACTCCTACATAAGGTGATCCTGTGGCTTCATGTCCTGCCTGCCATGGATCCGACATCATATATGAATTATATGTCATTGCATCCCTGTAATATGTAGAATTAGTTGTAGAGTATGTTAAACCTGTTCGATAGGATATATCGATCCATTTAGCAGGGTTAAGTGAAAGAAGGACAGAACCCAGAAGGTTATTTACATCAGATTCATACCTTGAATGATATATCTGCCAGTACGGGTTAGTATAATATGCGTTGAAATAACCATTATTATTGGCAAATTTATTGTTATCAACATCTTTGTAATTAGTAAGATCAACTTGCTGAGGAGTGTTGAGAACAAACCAATAAACAGGTCTCTGCTGGAATGGGTCATCACCCGAAGTGTTTGTACTTGTCTTGGTGTAGCCTACTGTATAATCAGCATGGAATATACCAGATGTTCTTGCACCTGACGCACGTACAGTGGTTCTTCTGTTCTTATCATTGGGGATAGTTCCTGTTGTACGAACATCCTGGGCAGACAGATAAAAATTATTCTTGTCGTCACCTACTGAGTAAGAAATATCATTCTGTGTTGTAATACCAGTATTGAAGAATTTCTTCTTGCCGTTTTTAATAGGGCTGTATTTCACAGTCTGATATGAACCATCAGCCAGTACACCACCAAGAATGACATCCTGACCATTAAATTCAGGTCCATACTGTTGGTTCTCATAAGCTGTATAAGGATCAGTATTCCTGTCAGCTCCAATCCAAAAAGTATAGTTCGGAAGATAGTTGACGGTGTCTTCACCGGAACCTGAACCAAACCTTTCCTGAAGCTTAGGCAAATAAGAAACCTGCTCGAAGGTTGTTGTATTGCTGATCTTAATCACGGGCTTGTTGCCACTTCCTCTTTTTGTTGTTACAACAATTACACCATTGGAAGCATCATTCCCATAAAGAGCAGCAGCACTTGCACCCTTCAATACATCAACATTTGCTATATCATTCGGGTTAATCGAATTGAGAAATGTTGCACTTACAGGAACACCGTCAAGGACGACAAGTGCCTGGTTTGAAGCAAGAAAGTGCCTGTTACCTCTAAGTGTAATCCTTGTATCAGGATTAACACCATTGTTTACAGTATTTATCTGCAAACCGGCAACTTTAGCAGTAAGTCCGTTCACAACGTTCGTTACAGAAGCCTGAGTAAGTTCCTTGTCGGAGACTTGTTGTGTCGAAACACCAAGTTCCTTCGCCGCCCTCTTTATACCAAAAGCGGTTACAACAACTTCATTAAGACTTTGTAATTCCGAAGACATTACAACATCAATGACAGTCTTCTCTTTAATTTCCACCTCCTGTGTTTTCATCCCAATAAAAGAGAAAACCAGTGTGGTTGCACTTGTGGGAACATTAATGGAATACTTTCCGTTTTCATCAGTTGTAGCCCCAAGTGTTGTACCCTTAACCAGTACAGTTACGCCCGGGATAGGCCCTTCTCCTTCAACAGCAGAGGTAACTGTACCTGTAATGACTCTTGTTTGCGCAAATAGTGTGGAAACACCAAATATGAGCAAACTGATCAATAAAGATAGTTTCTTCATACAAATTAGTTTTAGGTTTTAATTTAACGCGGCTAATTTAATTTATATATTTAAAGTTATCCTTCTGCTTGCAAAAAAATTTCAAAAAAAATGTTAAAAGTCACAAAATATAAGACTCTAAACATATAGTTTTTGTAGAATTTTATAAGTACCCCCTGCTATTCAGGCACTAATGCAATCTGAAGGGTATTTTTTTCCCGGCACCCCCCCCGAAACTGTTGATTCATAATGAATAATAGCATTCCCACTTGTAAAATCAGGCATGGATCGTTCCTTACTTCTTCAATTTTAAACTATATATATAAGGATTGAAATCAAATGCATTTTAGATCCTGAAATTTACCTGCTCCCAGTAAATCAAATCAAGATCGAAATATCCTAACCCATATTTATTATAAAAAGCTTGAAGCAGCATCTTATTAAAAACTTGTATCAAAATATTACTGATATACATTTTTATTTGCTTGTTAAGCACCAGATAACTAAATTTATAGTAACTTATTTATGTTTAAATTAAATGCTTTTAGTAAATTTAAAACCTAGTATTACCCATAAAACATAAAGCCATGGAAAAGAAAAAAAAGAAGATTACTCTGAATAAAATACATGTATTGCTTATTGTTGGATTCCTGGCATCAAGCCGCTTTGCATTTGGACAGGCTGATACAATAAAAAATAATTCACAATTTTATTTCCCGGAATTTGTTGAAGGTACTGTTAAACTAAAAACAGGTAAGACTATTGAGAGGCCGCTTAATTACAACCTCTTGTCAGAAAAAATGACCTTTATGAACCAGGGACAGATCATGGATCTCACAAATCCTGAAGCCGTTGACACTGTTTATATAAAAGATAAAAAGTTTGTCTTTTATAATAACGTTTTCCTGGAAGTAGTTGAAGAAGGCCCGGTATCATTATTCTTTGAACACACCGGAACAGCTGAATCGACAGGGAGAGTAGGACCTTATGGTACCAAATCTCAGACTTCCGGAACTCAATCTTTAAAGAGACTTGTAACAGGGAGCCAGACATATAATCTTAAATTACCAGAAGACTTCGAAGTTGTAAAGTCATTTGTTTCGTATGTGAAGATAGGTGACGAAATGAACAAAGTCATAACCATGAAGCAATTTATCAAGTTATTCCCCGGTAAAAAGGACAGCCTGAAGCAGTTTATTAAGAAAAACAGGCTGAAAATTAATAATCAGCAAGATGTAAAGCAAATGGTCAGCTTTGTTAACAGGGGATTTAAGTAAATAGGTATGGGGTGTATAACTCCCCTCCTTGGAGGCCTGTCCCGACCGGCAGCGTCGGGGGGCTGGGGGTGGGGAATCCGATATAATTAACTTACTGCAACCGGCAACCGGTAAAAATTACCCTCCTACGCTAAAGCTTCGGACTGCGTCCGCCGAAGCGGACTACGTCCGAAGGAGGCGGAGGCCAAAGCAAAAAAATACAATTGAATTACAATTGAATGACTTTCTTTAAACCACGGAGTTACACGGAGTATTACACGGAGTCAGAATCCAACTCTCGCTCTCACACCCGCACTGGCTCTTAACCAACCCCTTGCCCCTTGCC